>WRCW01000032.1 GCA_009783755.1 Spirochaetaceae bacterium | reverse complement strand
TACAGTTTTGGGGAAACCATCAGAAGGCATTCCTCCTATTGAGGTAATAGTTAACATTAATTTTTAACTCTGTACGAACAACTTAAATATCTCTATATTCTTATACAATAAGAACTTGACATTGTATATATTCATGTATATACTTCTGTTGAGGTAAGAATATGCAAAGTACCAAAGTATTTATTAGCGGGAACAGTCAGGCAATAAGGCTTCCAAAAGAATATCAGGTTGATGAAAAAGAATTATATATTCAAAAAATTGGCAGTGCCATAATATTGTTGTCAAAAAAAAATCCATGGGAAGCTTTTGAAAAAAGCCTTGATAAGTTTTCCAGTGATTTTTTTTCATCAGGAAGAAAACAACCCAAAATGCAGAAACGGGAATCATTATAGTGTACTTATTGGATACGAATATCTGCATTTATATAATCAATAAGCATCCTCAAAGTATTATAAAAAAAATAAAAACTTTAGAGCCAATAGATATAAAATTATCATCAATTTCTGTGTCAGAATTGGAATATGGTGTTTCAAAGAGCAAATACCGGGAAAAGAATAGAGAAGCATTGATGTATTTTATCTCAGGTTTTGACATAATCTCATTTACTGAAAAAGATGCAGAAGTATATGGTTTGATCAGGACTGATTTGGAAAGCAGGGGAGAAGTGATTGGTCCATATGATATGCAAATTGCTTCTCAGGCAATATCAAGAAATCTGATATTGGTAACAAATAATTTTAATGAATTCCAAAGAATAAAGAATTTAAAATTAGAAAGTTGGGTATAATTAATTATTTGCAGTTCTAAGCATATTCATTGACAACTATGAAGGTTCTGATTTAAATGGCAGCATATGCTTTGGAGGTTTTTATCAATAAAATAAAGTTTTTGAAAAGATATAAATAATTGAAGCAGTATCTATATTTTGCTAATTTCATCTGGAGAAAGACTTGTGGCCTGAGCAATAATTTCTATGGAAACACCAAGTTTCTTAAAATTGGACACTGTCTGAAGCTTCTCCCATAAAGCCTTTTCGCGACCTTCTTCACGACCCTCTTCTAGGCCAACAACACGTCCTTGCTCAAGACCATCAGCGAGTCCCTTAGCATGACCTTCCTGCAAAGCTTCTTCTCGTTCTTCCTTGCGAGCAAAAGCAATTGCGTCTTCTGTATTCCATTCAGTCAATATCATATTAAGAACCTCCGACCCATGAGTTTTAAGGTACTCTGATAGTATATCATGGCTTTTACAATATTTTATAGCTTTTTTTATTGCTTCTTCCAAGTCTCCTAATTCTTTCCAGTATTCATGTATTTTTGTTATGAATATACAATATTCCGATAGCTTTTTAGAACGATTAATAATTTCTTTATTCCTTCCTTCATTGATATTGAGTACTTTTACTTCTAACTCCAGTAATGGATTATCATTTTCCAGAAAATCTGGTTTTTTAAAGAGTTCAGATAATTTGTAAACATGTTTATCAGGAAAAATATCATTGCCATTGTATAGTACATAAAATTCAGGCCATGGGATGGAAATAGGTTTTCTTGAATACAAGGTTCTCCCTTCGATCCTCTTTTCCAATACTCGGGCTATGTAAAGAAATAGTCTGAAAGCCATATTAGGATTAATAGTGCTTTGATGTTCAATTAGAATAACAAGCTTCCCACCTATCTCAAAAGAGATATCATTGTAGGTATCCATGAACAGCACATTTTCTAGTGTGTTTATGGAAACAGGAATATCATTGGGAAGAGATATTCCTTTAAGAGCGCAGTATAATTCTCTTAAGACATCAGGGGTACTGAATAAAGAAGTGAAGACGCTATCTTTAAATTTTCTGTTTGTTTGTATAGTCATAATAATTATATACATCATGAATATCCTGCTTGCTTCAAAAGGTAATAAAGATAAAGAATGATTTTAATTTAATCTTTAGTTTAGACATATGAGTAAGCAGAATAACGAACTGCTCAGTTCCAAGCGCTGCTGCAGTGGTGGTATCGAGTACAGCTATGGGGAAACCATCAGAAGGTATTTCTCCTATTGAGGTAATTGTTAACATTAATTTTTAGAGAATTCTAAGAATTAGACATAAAAAATCAATTTCAAAACTTACTTGAAAAAATAATTTCTGCTTATTATAGTATATTCGGAGTTAAAAAAATGCCTACTTATGATTATGAATGTTCTGCATGCAACAAAGTTATGGAAATATTTCAGCAGATGTCCGAAGCACCGCTTCAAAAATGCCCTGAGTGCGGCGGAAAAATAAAGCGTCTTGTAGGTGGAGGACTTGGAGTAATTTTTAAAGGCAATGGTTTCTATGCAACAGACAGCAGGAAAGATACCAAATCTCCTGCAAAAACAGGAAAGAAAGCAGAATCTGAAGCTGCTCCAGTAACAGAATCCAAACCCGAAGGGAAAAGCCCTGCACCTGAATCATGCAGTAAATGTTGTTCATCATCAGAAAAAAAGTAATCTTTAACTATATTTTTAAAACCTCAATTTTTGCAAAAGCATTCTCAATAAAAGCATCAAGCTCAATAGCTTTGAATGAAGCAGTAACTTTTTCAAATAGAGGTTTTAGAATAGGGTGGGCAGGGGCAAAAACAGAACAGCAGTCCGGATATGGAAGAATCGAAATATCATAACTGCCTATCTCTTTTGCTTTAGTAATTATCTCTTGTTTATCCATTCCAATAAGAGGTCTGAATAAAGGGTATGTTGTATGCGACCCTGTAAACCGTATATTTTCTGCTGTCTGGCTTGCAACCTGGTTTAAAGATTCACCTGTGATTATCGAATTAGCTCTGGTTTTTTCTGCAAGAAGAGAGGCAATTTTCATCATGGCTGCGCGGGAAAAAAGAGTTATCTCTTCCTGTTTGCAGTTCTGTTTAATATGAACCTGAATTTCTGTAAAAGGAAAAATATAGAGTTTCATTTTTGGAAGATAAACTCTGATTTTTTTTGCAATTTCAATTACTTTTTCTTTTGACTGCTCTGATGTATATGGATAAGTTTCAAAATGGAGCGCATCGATAGCGCACCCACGCTTTGCCATCATATAGCCTGCAACAGGAGAATCAATTCCGCCTGATAAAAGTAAAATTCCTTTTCCTGCAATACCTGAAGGGAGTCCTCCTGGTGATTTATAAACATGGGAATATACGACAGCTTTGTCTCTTATCTCAATATTTATTTTAAAATCAGGATTTTTTAAATTAACTTTAAGTGTTTTAAAGTTATCAAGAACGAGTTTTCCTAATATACAGGAGAGCTCATAAGAGCTATATTTAAAACTTTTATCCGATCTTCTGGAAGTTATTTTAAAAGTTTGCGGCATGGGTGCTTCGCAATCATCAAACTGTTTGGAAACAACTTCAAGAACAGTTTTGCCTATCTCCTCAATATCCTTTTCAACTATTCTGGCAACTGAATATCCGGTCAACCCAAAAACAGAGGCGAGTGTTTTTTCGATTTTAGCTCTTGTTTCATCATTGACATTATCAACAGGTTTGAGGAAAAATCTCCCTTTTCTGCCTGATATTTTTACTTTTATTCCATTAAGCTGTTTTCTGATATTTGCAAAAAGCTGTTTCTCAAATATTGATTTATTCTCCCCTTTGAGATTTATTTCACATGTCTTAAGAAGATAAATTATATTCAAAAATATTCTCCGGAATATATCATATAACATTTAAAAGCTTTTTTGATTCTTCTTCAAGTACATTGCAAAAATCAATTAGTTCTTCTTCTTTTGTCTGCGGCCCTATCGATACTCGTACCGATGATAACATTCCAGCTTTTTCCACTTTCATTGATTTTAATGTTTGCGACTCATTCTTTTTATTGGACGAGCAGGCAGCTCCCGCTGAAATAAAGAACCCTTTTTCGCTCATAGCTCTTACAAGAACTTCTGCCGGAATATTTTTTATATAAAAATTTAAAATATATGGAGAAAAGAGATCCTGCATATCTGATCCATCTGCCCTGTCATATTGCTGCGGAAAAAAAGTGGCATCAATTCTCTGTTCAGGTATGATCCTGCATTCTTTAATTTTTTTCAGATTACTTATAAGAAGCGAACACTTTTTTTTGGCAGATTCAATATTTTGATTAATATTATCAACTGCTTGTTGTAATGCAAGTGAAAAACCAAATATATTGGCTACATTTTCTGTGCCAGGCCTTATCCCACTTTCCTGTCCTCCACCTTTGTATAATGGCTCAATTTTTTTCCTGCAATATAATAGACCAACTCCTTTTGGTCCTGATATTTTGTGCGAACTTATTGTGTAGAAATCAATATTACTGCGTGTTAGGTTTATAGGTATTTTTCCTGCAGCCTGAACCCCATCACAGTGAAAAAGAATATTCTTTCCAATTTTATTTGAATACTTATAAATAATTTCTGCTAGCTTATTTATTGGTTGTATTGCCCCTGTCTCGTTATTTACATGAATAATAGCGACTAACGCTGTATTCTCTGTAAGGCTTTTTTCAATTTTATCGGGATCTATAATTCCGCTTTTTTCAGAATCTATTCTAATAACATTAAAACCTAGATCTTCAAGTTGTCCTATTGGACTAAGCACAGAAGGATGTTCAATATTTGTTGATATTATTGTCCCTTTTATTTTTTTCCTGATAATCGAATAAATTGATAAATTGTTTGACTCAGTACCACCAGAAGTAAAAAAAATATTTTTTTTATCTACTTTTAAAGCATTGGCACATTGCTCTCGGGATTTTTCAAGAAGTTTTTTTGCTTTAATACCCAGGCTGTGTAAAGAAGAGGCATTAGCAAATGTTTCTATAGAAGTTTCATAAATATTTTGTAATATTTTATGATCAGGTATAGATGTAGCAGCCCAGTCAAGATAAATATTTTTCATAACAAAATTATTATATAAGAAAACACTGATAAAATCCATCAGCATATTTTATTGAAAAAAATTACAATTTATTTTTAAAAAGAATAATAGAGAACACATTACTATGATAATAAACTAATATTGATTAATATAATTATAATATATATGATTCTGGACTATATGAAAAATATTGAAATGAACAGTGAAAAAATGCTGGAACTCTATGCAAAAAAACTAAAAGTATGCGGACATCCTGTAAGGCTAAAAATACTTTCAGTTATTAAAGATGGAACTGTATGCGTTAAAGAGTTGTGGGAATATCTTGAGCAACCTCAGCCAGTAATATCACAACATCTTGCTGTTCTAAAAGAGAGTGGCATTGTAAGTTCAAAAATAGAAGCTAATAAAAGAATTTATACTATTGTGGACCCTTTTATCGTTGAAATAATTCCATTCATAAAGATATCTTCATATAGCAAAAAATAGACTCATTGATTTTATATAGTATTATTTATTTCTTCAAAAATAGCTGTTAGCTTGCGATAGATTTTATTTATTTTTTCGATTTTTTCATTATCATGTTCTGATAATTCAGCCATGAAGCTGTCAAAACCAGATAAACTTGTAGTTAAAGCAAAATCAAAATTTTTAGCGACTTTAAACCAGTAATTTCCTCTGGAGTCTGTATTAAGAGAAATAAATCCTAAATATCCTGGTCTCTTTTTTAAAGATGCCAATGAAAGTATACAGTCAAAGTATTTTATGATTTTATCAGAACCTGTTTTTATATTAATATTCCCTTTAGGATAATCTTTTTCACTTTTTATATTTCTTGCATCAATAAATTTTAAGATCTTAAATATATTTGATAATTTTTCCCCTGAAAATATTTTTAAATTATTATGTATCAAAGTTCCGGTAACTTCATTTGGAATATGAAGTTTATCGTAATTATTTCTGGCTATTATCTCTTTTGCTTTATTATACTCTATAATTGCATTTTTCTTTTTTTTGCCTTTTAAATTTTCAAGCTTAAAAGATTCATTTCCTATTTTTACAAAATTTGTCGTATCTCTATTCTTCTTGTCTGATACTTCATTTTTGGAAACTGCCATAAATCTTTCAAAAAGATCAGGAGATATCTCTCTTAACCACTCTTTTCTTAATGGAGATACAGAATGTGCAAACATCTTGCTTGTTCTTACAATTTCCCCTGCAACAATAAAGTTGGGATCTTCTTTAAACATTACAGAACCAGGATGGATCTGTATTTTTTCTGCAGTAAGACTTCTGTAAATCCCTTTTTTTGATTTTATACAGACAAATTGAATAAGCCCTTTTGATACAGAAACTAAATAATCTTTTACACTACCTCCGGATGTTATGGGTATTCCCATATCTCCCACTATATCCTCAAGTTGCATTTTTATATTTTCAAGTTCTGACATAATAATATTATCAAGATAATTTATTGTACAAAATTTAATTTTGTCCAGGCTATTCATATATGCTTTAAAAACTTTTATATAGGAAATAAAATCTCCATCAACATCTTTTAATTTATGATGTGCTTTTCTTGCTTCAAACTCCTCCCCCTGAGGCATAAGAAATGGAGAATTAGTTGATAAAAATGTAGCAGCAAGAATTGTCTCTTCAAGAACAGATGGGTAATTGATTATTGCTTCCACAATAATTCTGGAAAGACGGGGGAGTAAAGGAAAATTTACCATCAAACTACCTATGTTTGTAAGGGAGTTATCATCATTTATTGCACCAAGCATTTTTAATGTTTCAATTGCGCCCTCTATTCCTTGTCTGCCTGGAGAAGATATAAAATCAAAAGATTGAAAATCACTTATTCCGATTTCTGCCATTCGCAATACAACTTCAGAGAGATCTGTCCTGTATATCTCTTCTTTTGTAAAAAGAGGTCTGGTTTCATAATCATTTTTTGTATAAAGCCTGTAACAGATTCCGGGCATTGTTCTTCCTGCTCTCCCTTTTCTCTGATTGCATGATGCTTTGGAAATAGTGGATTCAAGAAGAGAAGATGTATATGTTATTGGATTATAGGAATTTATTTTTGCAAGACCTGAATCTATAACAGAAGAGATTCTATCGATTGTAACGCTTGTTTCTGCAATATTTGTTGCAATAATAATTTTTACTTTACCGGAAGGAGTTTCAATAAAAACCCTTTCCTGCTCCTCTTTTGAAAGCCTTCCATAGAGAGGAAGTATTACCATTTTCTTTCTGTATGTAGAGGTATTAAGAAGAGTTATACAATCTTTTATCTGTTTTTCACCTGAAAGAAAGACAAGGATATCTCCTTCCCGCTTTTCAGCTAATATTCTTTCGATAATGGCATTTACTTTTAAAATAACTGCGTCATCTTCGTTTTTATTTACTACAGGATCATAGATAATTCCAACCGGATAAATTATGGAATCAATATGAACGACTGGACACTCTCCAAAATATTCAGAAAAAATAGAGGTATTAATTGTTGCTGATGAAATTATAACTTTAAAATCAGGTCTTGCTTCGATTATCTTTTTTAAAAGCCCCATTATAAAATCAATATTAAGACTTCTTTCATGAGCTTCATCTACAATAATGCAGCTATATCTTGAAAGCATGATATCTGTTTTGATTTCCTGCAGCAATATTCCATCTGTCATGATTTTTACTATAGTTTCGCTTGATGTCATATCATTGAAACGCATTTTATAGCCAACGATTCCCGGCACATTAGTGCCAAGTTGTTTTGCTATATAATCGCATACAGATATTGCTGCAATTCTTCTTGGTTGAGTTACTCCTATTATACCTAACTTTGAATATCCTGCTTCATGAAGTATAAGAGGCAATTGTGTTGTTTTTCCCGATCCTGTCGGACTTTCTACAACTATTACCTGATTTTTATTTATTGCTTCCAGTATTTTTGCTTTTTGCTGATATACCGGTAATTGATATGGTTCCATTAACTTTTAACTTCCCTGACAATTGATACTATTTTTTCTATTCCATCCTGAATATTGATTTTTTCATAATTCTTTCGTGCAATTAAATCTTTAACTGTTATTGTTCCTGTGTCTTTTTCATCTTTTCCAATAATTACTCCCGCAGGTATATTTTTCTTTTCTGCATAAGCAAACTGTTTGTTAAGTTTTTTATTTTCCGGATAAACTTCGCAAGAGATCCCTTTTTTTCTTATCTCTGCTGCTGTTTTATAAAGCAGTCCTGTAAGATCATCATCAATATTGAATATAATACAGTCGCATAACGCCTGAGGTTTTTTATTATCTTCCTTTTCAAGAGCTGAGATGAGCCGGTCGATCCCTATTGATGCTCCGATCCCTGGGATTTGTTCATTAGTATAAAGAGAAGCAAGATTATTATATCTTCCGCCAGAAAGCACAGAACCTAAATCCCTGTTTCCTGCAAGAAAAGTTTCAAATACCAATCCTGTGTAATAATCAAGTCCCCTTGTAATTGTAGGGTCAAGTACATAATAATCTTCGATCCCATTTTCCTTAAGAGCTTTATAAATGACTTTTAGTCTCTCTGTTTCGCTGTTATCTCCATTACAAAGAGTTATAAGCTTATCAAGTGTTTTATCAAAATCAGGTTCTGGATTGATAAAATCAAGAATTTTATTACACTTGCTTTCTCCTATCAACTCCTTAAGAAGCTCTTTTACTTTTTCTTCTCCTATTTTTGTAAGCTTATCGATTATGCGTAAAATTTCTGCAGATTTATCTCTTATCTCATTTATTTTAAGAAATTTGTTTAAAATTCCTCTATTTGAAAGATAAATTTTAAAACCAGTAATGCCAAGTTTTTCAAGAGAGGTTTTCATCATGATCAATATTTCAATATCAGCAGAAGGGGAGTCAGAGCCAACTATATCAAAATCGCATTGATAAAACTCTCTGTATCTGCCACGCTGGGTATTTTCTCCTCTCCACACTTTTGAAATATGGTATCTTTTAAAAGGGAAAAGAATATTACTTTTATTGGTTGCAATAAATCTTGCAAGAGGGACTGTAAGATCAAACCTCATTGAGACATCTCTTTCGCCATTATCCTTAAAGCTGTAAACCTGCTTATCTGTTTCTCCGCCACCTTTGCCTAAAAGAACATCTGTATATTCGAGGGCAGGGGTATCGATCGGAACAAATCCAAAAGAAGAAAATACCTCCTCAAGGTCTTTAAACATTTTCTTTTTTCGGATTTCCTGTTCAGGAAGAGAATCTCTGAATCCTTTTAATATTTTTGGTTCAATTATTTTGTCCATAATAGTTTATTATATCTTTTTTTTTAACTTATGTCTTTAATTCCAGAAACTAAAAATAGTAATGTTCACAGAAGTAAAAAAATGTATAATATGATAAAACAAAAATATTATTGGAGATGGCAGGGATCAATTGATTGTTCGATACGCAACTAATGACAAAGGCAAAACAAAAAAAATAGCTGAAATTTATACAAAAGATGAGCATAAGATTGAACGGCATGATATAGATTCTCAGGCGCTTTTCATTTGCGATAAATTAAGGCGTGCAGGGTATAAATCCTATATAATAGGCGGAGCTGTGCGCGATCTTCTTTTAAAAAAACAACCAAAAGATTTCGATATTGTCACTGATGCATATCCTTCAGGTATCAGAAAAATATTCAGACATTCAAGAATCATTGGTAAACGTTTTAAGCTTGTTCATGTCTGTTTTAGCGAAAATATTTATGAGGTTTCCACATTCAGATCTGCGCGCAAGGAAAGCTATGATAACAATAATTTTGGAACAATGGCAGAAGATGCGTGGAGAAGGGATTTTACAATAAATGCTCTTTATTACTGTCCAAAAGAAGAACAGATAATCGATTTTACAGGCGGGTACAAAGATGTAAAAAAAAGAGTTGTAAAGCCTATTCTCCCTCTGCATACAATTTTTCTTGAAGATCCGGTAAGAATATTACGGGCAATAAAATATTCTGTAGTAATTGATGGAGATATCCCTTTTATTCTTAAGTTGAGAATAAAAAAGCATGCAAAAGAATTGATCTGTTGTTCTCCATCAAGGCTTACAGAAGAAGTTATCAAGATTATGAAAACAGGATACGCTTGTGATATTTTAAAAAAACTTTCATCTTTGGGAATTTTAAAACTGATCCTTCCTAATATTTATAATATGCAAAAAGATAATTTGTTTTATGAAAACCTTAATATTTTTGATAATGAAATAAAAAATGGTACATTACCTTCCGGAGAAATATCTGTTCTTTTAATACCATTACTTGAAAAATTTATACTGACTATTCTTAATCTGGAAGACAATTCCATAAGAACAATGAAAGAAGTTATGGAGGATGTAAAATCTTTTCTAAAGCCATTAACCCCTCCAAATAATGATATTGCCGAAGCAGTAAAAAATATATTTAAGAGAAATAATATAAAATTAAGAAATATCTATAGCGTGCGATTTAAAGCTGTAAGACAAAGGCGCCCGAGAAAATAACTTTTTTAAATGCCTGTAGAATTTAATCTTTTATGTTCTGATGAAATTTTCGATTTTAAGATTTATTTCTTTGACAATTATACCTGCATGTCTTTCCAGGCTGCTTATAAGATATTGCTGGAACCCATGCACTTTGCCCGATATCTGCATCATATAAGGAAGTTTTAAATATAATTTTATTATATAACCTCCTGTGTCATATTTTACTTTTACTTTATTTATTTTAATTGAAGAATCATACTCATCTGCGCAATGGCTCAACATTTGTGAAAGCGCTGTTTCTGACATTGTCACAACACCTTTCTTTTCAGAATAATTTGGTTGAACAACAGTTTTTTCAAATCCTTTAGGTTTGGGGCTAAAAAAGTTTTTTTTCATAAAAACTTTTATTGAATTAGAAAAAATATTTGAATAGTCTCTCTGGATTACAACAGAGGGAACAGGGATTATATGTTTCCCTTCTGTATTTCTGGAATGTATTGCTTTGCTTATTTCCTCTTTTGTTGCTATATCTTCTATTCTGATTATTTTTGAAGGTTGGGGCAGTTTTAATTTTTTTGCGATTTTGCTTACCATTTTATCTGATGTCCCTATCAGGAGTATGCGTCTGAATCTTGTCTTTTTTAAAGCCTTTTGCACTTCAGCTCTATGGCTGGGATCATCAAACATGGCAGTTTTTACAGCAGATAGGAATGCTTCTTCTTTTTTTGCTGATTTACCTGCGACAATGTTATCTTCTTTTATTAGGAGGCCATCATCTACAATAAGATCAATATCATACTTTTCAGCAATAAGTTTGGCTCGGAAACTTTTCCCTGTTCCGCTCTTCCCTACAAGGGCAAAAACCTTAACTCCTAAAAAAAACCAGCCAATATAGTGAAAGAAATTCATATTATAATATGTATAACATAAAATTAAAAAAAAGACAATTTTTAGCAATTAAATAATTATAATAATAAAATCTGACAAATTGGGGGATGCGAAATATCTACCATGAACTCCCATTTAAAAATATTAATAATTGTTCATGGTGTTCGTGGGGTTTGTGGCAAAAATATTTAAAATCTCATCTTCTCCAAATAGGGTAACTATTCTTTCCATAAACAACTTGGGCAGGGGTGCTGTTATACTGGTAAATCCAAGCTTTTCCAGCAACACATTATCACCATCTTTTAGTTCGATTTTCCAACAGTGAAGAAAAAAACTATTTTTCCCTGAATCAGAATTCTTCTTTTTTATTGAGGAAGTGGAGTATTTTTTTGTCCCAACTTTGGTGAAGTATGTATCTCCGGAGAGCGGAAACCCATGTATGGAACACTGTTTTCGTATCTGGCGGTATCTGCCTGTCTCAATTTCAACTAATGCAAGAGTATATCCGGATGAATATAAAAGAGGTTTAATATGGGTCACTGCTTCCTGACTTTTATTATCTTTATCTTCACGCGTTAAAAAATCTTTCCAGGTACAACTCTTTTGCAAATGCCCATCAAGAAGCGCAATATACTTTTTAATAAACATTTTTTCTCTTAAAAAAGAGGTATAAATTCTTGCCCCTTCTATTGATTTACTAAAAAAGAGAACTCCCGAAGTTTCCTTGTCCAGTCTGTGCAAAGGAGCAGGCGAAAAAGCTAATGACTGCTGTGATTTTTTTATAAGCAGCTTTTTTATTACATCATCCAGTGTTGGACTATTTTTGCTGGTTTTTGCCCCTGTGTGGGTCAATATCCCTGAAGGTTTATTAATTACAATAAAAAGAGAATTCTCAAACAGTATCTCGATTTTCATTTTTTTTGAATTAGAATTAGTTTTTGGATCTTCTTTTTTAGAGATAATTGTTTCAATATCTTTTTTTACAGTCTCTGCAAGTGATTTATGTATTTCAATTGTATCTCCTGTAATAATACGGTTTCCGGAAGCTGTTTTTTCCCCATTAATTCTTATTCTGCCCTGTCGTATCTCTTTATAAATTGATCCAAGAGATAGTGATGGGATAATTGTTCTTATTATCCTGTCTATTCTTTTATTATTATCATCATTGCCAGCTGTCCCTATTTTTATAAAACTACTTAATCCCTTGCTACTTGACATTCATCACTTTCCTATTGAGTATTTATGTATTATGCAGGAATATATACATTCCAACAATATTTTTAATAACCCTATTTTTCTTGCAGCAATTTTTAGCTGGTTTTTTACCCAATTTGTTAAAACTGTAATTATTATTATACTAAAACCAGGTCAAATGCCTATAAGGTATTATATCAGCATACTTTTATGGAAAACAGGGGGAATGCCTTCAAGCCATTCTGCGCTTGTTACAGCACTTGCAACTTCCATAGGATTTAAAGAAGGATTTGATTCTTCGCTATTCATAGTTGCATGCGCGTATAGCCTTTTGGTTATAAGAGATGCTGTGGGGGTAAGGCGCTCTGCAGGTATTCAGGCAAGAACATTAAATAAGCTTGGTTCAGATCTTCATGAAAAATTAAATATAGACTATAAATCTGTAAAGGAAATAAGCGGCCATTCTGTTTCAGAGGTTTTTATTGGTATTATTATTGGTTTTTTTATAGCTGTCGCTTTTAGTATTCTTTAAGAACTATGGAAAAACTCGGGATCGGGTCTAAAAAAGTAATTTTATATTTTTCTCTTTTTTTAGCAATTTTATTTTCATATTTTGCACTTTTAAATGTAAAAAATATTAATATAAAAGGGTGGAAAGGATACCATATTCTCCTTGTAGAAAAGAATATGGATAATGATAATTCGATATATACAAAACTGCAGGAAAGTAATTTTTTTGATGAAATTATTTCAGAGTATAATACCGAAGTCGCATATACAAATTATAATTCTTTATCCTATATAACTGTTGATAAAATTGAAAAACGGTTTAAACAACAAGATCCCCGTTTTGATAATTTTATTAGAAAAATATCAGGATATTTTAGAGCTTATTTTGATGATAATCTATATTCTGTTTATTATCTTAAAACAGAAGTTGGGTATAGCCAAACATTTGCTGCAATCAATTCTATTTTGGAGAACAACTATAGCTGGATAATGCCAAAATATGAAAATTATCAATTAAATACTATATTGTTATTTTTATATATATTAATTCTTCTTATATTTGTATATAATAATAAAAAGCAGTGGTTTATTTATATGCTTCATGCAACTCCATGGGCTTTTCTAATTTATTTAAGCGGGAAAATTTATTTTTTTACAGCTCTTGTTATGCTTTTTGTATTAATGCTTCTATTGTTGATCGAAAAAGAGGTTGTAGAGGAATATGTCAATAATAAAACAATTTCTTTAAAAAAGTATCTTAATAAAAAATCTGCCTCAATAGCTTTTCTTGCGATCTTTTCATTTATGATACCTATAGCAGTTTCTGGCGCCAGACCTGCTTATTTTATAACTCCAATATCTATGTTGTTGTTTGAATTTTTCTTTATTATTTCTAAATTTAATTTTACATATCATAAAGTTACAGGCTTTTCCCATAAGATATTCTATGCCACCAGAATAAGTAAAGAAAAAAAGCTCACTATTGCTTCTTTAAGTATTAAATCTTTTACTCTAATATATTTTTTATCAATAGCAACTTTGCCATTTTATTTTATTTATACAGGAGATAAAAATTTAAAATATCCTCTCCCTGCAGCGCATCATAAATACCCTGAATCTGAATTAACTCTGGAATTTCTCAAAAAAATCTCTTTGGATAATGTAAATAATAATTATTTGCCTGATTATAGTGAATATATAAAACATTTAGCATATCAGATCAGACTTCCCTATAAGATAGATTATTCGATCCCTTTTAATAATGAAGAGATAACTATTTCTAATTATTATCTGGAAAAAAATAACTACAAGTTAGAAAAAATAAGGGTCAACCAGTTTACAGATATTTGGTTAAACGATAATATAGCAATAAATAAAGGGAAGGGTATTACAGGTTTGATGTTATCCAATACTGGATTGATTCAGGCAGAAGCTGGAGCTGTTGTTCCGGACTTTCCTCTATTTATAATTCCTTTAATTTTTGGTTTTTTATATCCAATACTGTTTTACTCTTTATGTGAAATAAAATTTATATATGATGTAAAAAACCCTCAAATTTATGGAACCAGAAAAAAGATTATCCCTGTTATTAAAAGGAGAAAACAGCAAGCAGCATGAA
This sequence comes from Spirochaetaceae bacterium, assembly GCA_009783755.1. Taxonomy (GTDB): domain Bacteria; phylum Spirochaetota; class Spirochaetia; order CADAEX01; family CADAEX01; genus WQTU01. The sequence continues at coordinate 1,412 of WRCW01000032.1, read as the reverse complement.
ATCATTAAAAACTTTTCCTAAAGGTGGTATTCATCCCGGAGATTTTAAAGAGCGGACAAACAAGGAACCTGTAAAAAATGCAGCAATCAAAAACATTTTTATTGTTCCAATGTCCCAGCATTTAGGCGCTCCATCTGAATGCCTGGTAAACCCTGGAGATGAAGTAAAAGAAGGAATGTTGATAGGAAAAGCTGCAGGCTTTATATCAGCTAATATCCATTCACCTGCACCTGGTGTTGTAAAAGAAATCACAGATATTTTTCTGGCAAATGGAATGAAAAGCAAGGCAGTTATTATTGAGCCTTCCGGCGAATTCGACCAACTTGGAAAAATAGTTGCTCCGATCGACTGGAGCGCAATGACTCCAAAAGAACTTCAGGATAAAATCCTTGAATCAGGGATTGTTGGTCTTGGAGGCGCTACATTTCCCTCAAATGTAAAGTATGCAGTACCTGCAGGTGCAAAAGTGGAAACTCTTGTAATCAATGGAGTAGAATGTGAACCATATCTTACTGCTGACCACAGGCTTATGCTTGAAAAAACAGAAGAGATTTTTAAAGGGATTGATATACTAAAAAAGATATTAAACCCTGAAAAAGTCTATATTGGTATAGAAGCAAACAAACTGGATGCAATTGAAAAACTGGAAAAATATTCTATTGAAAAAGGGACAGGGGTTGAGATTGTTCCTCTTAAATTAAAATACCCGCAAGGTGATGAAAAGCAGCTTTTAAAAGCTGTTATTGGAAAAGAAGTTCCATCTGGAAAACTTCCGATCAATATTGGTGCTGTAGTTTCTAATGTAGGTACTGTATATGCAATCTATGAAGCTATTGTATTTAACAAACCTCTTATTGAAAGAATTTTGACTGTAAGCGGTAGTGGTATTAAAAACCCTGCTAATCTAAAAGTGAGGATCGGCACAAAAGTTGGAGATCTTATTGAAGATTGCGGTGGATTAGCAGATGATACTGTAAGGATCATAATGGGCGGCCCAATGATGGGTTTTTCAATGGTTAGTCTTGATACTCCTGTAACAAAAGGGACATCAGGTATTCTTGCTTTTACAGAAAAAGAGATTGGCAAAAATAAAGAGACAGCTTGTATTATGTGCGGCAGATGCATCAAAGCTTGTCATATTGGACTTATGCCTACAAAATTATATAAAAAGATCTCATTTAAAATGTATGAAGATGCAATGCATCTAAATCTAATGGATTGCAAAGAGTGCGGATGCTGCAATTATGTTTGTCCTGCAAATATTCCTCTTGTACAGGGATTCAGACTTGGGAAAAAAATGGCTAATAAACAGAAGGTGAAATCATGAGCAGTGATAATAAATTTATTATAGCGTCTTCGCCCCACATCCATCATAAAGATTCAACTTCAAGAATTATGCTTGATGTAATTAT
>WRCW01000031.1 GCA_009783755.1 Spirochaetaceae bacterium | reverse complement strand
CACAAGTTTACCTTTGTTCCCAAGAGCCATTCGGGATAGCCGAAGGCGTATCCCGAAGATTTGTCCACAAGTTTACCTTTGTTCCCAAGAGCCATTCGGGATAGCCGAAGGCGTATCCCGAAGGTTTATCCACAAGTTTACCTTTGTTCTCAAGAGTCATTCGGGATTATTGAAATAAATACAATAAAACTGTATCCTGTAAGTTGTATAAATATACTCAAAAATAAAGCAAAGAACAAAAGCACTTTATAGCTAAACTATTTAAAAGTAAAAATAAAGAGGTTTACGTGAAAACAAGAATAATTAAAATATTTTCTATAATTTTTCTTTCATTTTTCCTTTTTTCCTGCATAAATATTGAAACAGAAATTACTTTTAGACAAAATTTATCAGGCGAAATATCGATCAAATATTCAATATCCAAAGCTGCTATCAATATAGGAAAAATCGACAAAGAAGATAATTTTCTCCCTTTGCCTATCGAAGAACAAAAATTTAGAGAGATTGCTGCCAATACTAATGGACTTACTTTCATATCATACAGGCAGGAAGAAACAGAAGGGGAATTATTTATAAATGTAAAATATGGGTTTAATAATATTGATGCTCTTAATGCCATTGTCTCAAATAGCAATGATAAAAAAGTTGAAGTACAAAGAAGAGGGGATAGGACATACTATACACATAGAATAAGCAATAATAAACCTATAAATGAAGAAACATTAGATCTTGCTAAAGCGCTCTTTCCTGATAGATATGTCAGTGTAAAAATTATAGCGCCACAAAATATACGCACAGTCAGTTCCGGAGATATAACAGGAAATAGTGCGCAAGTAAAATATTCTTTGACTCAGCTTTTATCAAATAAAGAAAATACAACATGGGAAGTCTCATGGTAAAGGCAACTTATGTTTACAAATAAACTAACCAATATTGTATCAGTTGGAAATATAAAAATAGGTGGAGGAACTCCTGTTTCAATACAAACAATGTGGAAAAAACCGCTTGAAAAAGAAGAAAATATAATTGATCAACTTAAATCTTTAAAGTCCCTGGGATGCGATATAATTAGATTTGCAGTCCCTGATATGAAGTCAGCGGAAATATTGGGTACTGTTGCAGAGATATCACCAATTCCTGTTGTAGCTGATATACACTTTGATTATAAAATTGCTTTGAAATGTATTGATTTAGGTATTCATAAAATAAGAATAAATCCAGGAAATATTGGCACAGAGTGGAAAGTAAAAGAAGTTATCGATAAAGCCAAAGACAAAAATATCCCAATAAGAGTTGGAATAAATAGCGGCTCTCTCCCTGTAAAACTGCGGAATAATAAAGATAAAGTTTCCTCAATGATAGCTGCAGCAGAAGAAGAAATTGAAATATTTGAGAAATATAATTTTAAAAATGTTGTTTTTTCATTAAAATCTCCTGATGTTTCGACAACTATATCTGTAAATGAGATGTTTGCAAAAAAATACAGTTATCCTCTCCATATAGGGGTTACTGAAGCAGGTCCTTTAATTGATGGAGTTGTTAAGAATAGCGCTGCTTTGCTTGATCTTCTAGGAAAAGATATAGGAAGCACTGTTAGAGTCTCACTTTCATCAACACCAGAGAATGAAGTAATTGCAGGTAATTCAATTTTAAGTGAAGCTGGTAAAAGGGATAATGTAGTCAATCTTGTTTCTTGCCCCAAGTGTGGGAGAGCAACATTTGATGTTCATGAGTTTATTTCAAAAACTTATGATAAAATAAAAAAAACAGGAAAACATCTGACAGTAAGTATAATGGGATGTGTTGTAAATGGTCCGCAGGAAGCAAAAGATGCTGATATAGGGATAACAGGAGTTGGTAACTCTATTGTAATTTTTAAAAAAGGTGAAATAATTAAAAAAACAACTTCCGAAAATGCGGAAGAGGAATTTCTAAGGGAGATAGAAAAACTTTGAGAAATCTAAATAAAAAAATATTAATACTATTAATTACGTTTTTATTTTCTTCAAATATTTTAAAAGCAGAAGAAGATATCCCTGCATGGATATTATTCCAAAAGGGGATGAATTTTTACAGCCAGAAAAATTATGGCGAAGCTTTTAAATTTTTAAGAGAAGCAACTGATAAGAATGAATATCCTGAAGCTGAATACTGGATTGGAAAGATATTTGAGAATGAAGGGGAAAATACAATTGCATTACGCCAATATGAAAAAGCATTAACTATTTCATATAAAGCTCAAAGCAGTGAATTTTATATTGCCATTCTTTTAAGTATTGCCAATATTTATGAGAAACAAAAAAAATATAGTTTATATGAAGATACTTTAACAAAAATCATAAATGATGTTAAAAAATCAGCAAAAACAGATATGGAATATGAAAAAATCCTTGGTGACAGACTTATAGGCAGCGGTCTTGATAAAGCTATATTTTATTTCAGATATGACCTTGATTCTCTTATAAATCCATATGGTGAACTAGGTGTATATTACTTAAAAAATACAAGAGACAGAAATGCAATAAGATATCTTGCATCTGCTGTAATAATTATTTTTTCAAGAATTATCGAAGTAAATAGAGAATATGATCCTCATTACGAGTACATTGATTCAAGAAACTTATTACTTAATTCAGAAAAAGATAATAAAACAAAAGAATATATGATTGCTTCCGGATTATATAAATATCTTTTTTATCTGGCTCTTGGACTTGATAACATAGGAGAATACAAGGAATCAGATTATATATTTAGTTTTCTTTCAGAAAGTAATGTAAAAAATGATTATAATGATATTTCTTTAAGGATCAAAAATAACAATTATTTCAGTAGCTATAAAGATGGAGTCAAAAAAGCTCTTCTTTTTATTCAGGAAGATTAATCAGGTTTAACCATGGATAAAATTATAATAAAAGGAGCTCGCGAACATAATCTTAAAAATATTGATCTTGAAATACCCAGGGATAAGCTTGTAGTTATCTCCGGATTAAGTGGTTCCGGAAAATCCTCTCTTGCTTTTGATACGATCTATGCAGAAGGGCAGCGAAGGTATGTAGAATCCCTTTCATCTTATGCAAGACAATTTTTAGGGAGAATGGATAAACCTGATGTTGATTATATCGAAGGGCTCTCTCCTGCAATTTCAATTGAACAAAAAACAACACATAAAAATCCAAGATCAACAGTAGGTACTGTAACAGAAATATACGATTATTTAAGACTTCTTTACGCCAGAATAGGGAAACCTCATTGTCCAAAATGCAACAGGGAAATAAGAGAACAATCAAAAGATCAGATATTTGATGCAATAATAACTTTTCCTGAAAATACAAAAATAATTATTCTTGCTCCTGTTATAAGTAACAAAAAAGGGGAGCATGAAAAAATTATTGCAGATGCAAAAAAATCTGGTTTTGTAAGAGCGAGAATCGATGGTGATGTAATTAATCTTGATGAAATAAAAAAGCTGGAAAAAACAAAAAAGCATACGATCGAGATTGTGATCGATAGAATCGTAGTATCAAAGGAAAACAGAAAAAGAATTAGTGAATCTATTGAAAGCGCAATTGAAACAGGCGATGAAAGAATCATTGTTTTAAACCTAGATGATAATAGCGAACATTATTTCTCTATGAAGAATTCATGCCCTGACTGTAATATCAGTATTGCAGAACTTCAACCAGCTCTATTTTCTTTTAACAATCCAATTGGAGCATGCCCTGCATGTTCAGGGCTCGGTATAACTCTTGAATTTGATCCAGACCTTATTGTTCCGGACAAAAGCCTTTCTTATAACGAAGGAGCTTTTATCCCATATAAACCAACTTCAAACTGGCATAGAAGCAGATTTGAGGCTCTGGCAAAAAAATATAAATTCTCTCTTGATACTCCTGTAGAAAAACTGGATAAGAAATTTATTAATATACTTTTTTATGGAAGTGAAGATGATTTAAATATCAAATATGTAAACAGCGATAAAAATCATAGATTTGAGTATAATACAAAATTCCAGGGCATTATAAGCGATATGAAAAGGCGCTATAAGGAATCCATCTCTTCAAATATCAAAGAATGGTTTGAAACATTTATGAAACAAAAAGAGTGCGAAACATGCCATGGTCAAAGACTAAAGGATGAAAGCCTTGGTGTTACTGTTGCTGGAAAAAATATATTTAGGCTTACAACATTTTCAGTTGGAGAGATATCCTCTTTTTTTAAAAACTTAAAACTCTCAAAAACAGAAGAAAAAATATCATGGCAAATAATAAAGGAAATTAAAGCAAGGCTTGAATTTCTTGTAAACGTAGGGCTTGACTATCTTACTCTTGAAAGAAAAGCAGCAACTCTTTCAGGAGGTGAAGCTCAAAGAATAAGACTTGCAACACAAATTGGTTCTTCTCTTGTAGGAGTGCTATATATACTTGATGAGCCCACTATTGGACTTCATCAAAGAGATAATAATAGATTGATCGATACACTAAAACATCTTCGGGATATTAAAAATACAGTTATTGTTGTAGAACATGATGAGCAAACAATAAGATCAGCTGATTATGTTATTGAACTTGGTCCTGCTGCGGGAGTGCATGGAGGAAATCTTGTTGCAACAGGATCTCCTCTAGATATCATAAATAATAAAAAAAGCATAACTGGCAGATTTTTATCAGGAATCGATAAAATAGAAAACAGAGATTTAAGAAGAGAGGGTAATGGTAAAAAACTTGTTTTAAAAGGGGCACGAGAGCACAATTTAAAAAAAATCAATGTTGAATTCCCTTTGGGAAAAATGATCGCCATTACAGGTGTTTCAGGTTCAGGTAAATCAACATTGGTAAATGATATTCTTTATCCAGCTATTTTTAATAAAATAAATAGAAGTGCAAAAGATATGGGAAAATTTGATAAACTGGAAGGTACTGAATTTTTAGACAAAGTTATCAATATAGATCAGAGTCCCATAGGAAGAACTCCCAGATCAAATCCTGCAACTTATGTAGAGCTTTTTACTCCAATAAGAGATCTTTTTGCAAATCTTCCTGACTCAAAAGCAAGAGGATATAAACCAGGAAGGTTTTCATTTAATGTAAAAGGGGGAAGGTGTGAAAATTGTGAAGGAGATGGGACAATAAGAATAGAGATGCATTTTCTTCCTGATGTATATATTACATGTGATGTTTGTAATGGAAAAAGATTTAACAGAGATACCCTTGAGATCAGATATAAAGGGAAAAATATATATGAAATACTGGAAATGACTGTTGAAGATGCGCTGGAATTTTTCAGTTCTATTCCTGTCATAAAAAGAAAACTTACAGCTCTCTCGGAAGTAGGACTTGGATATATAAAACTTGGACAATCTGCGTTAACATTATCCGGTGGTGAAGCGCAAAGAGTTAAACTTGCCCATGAGCTTTCAAAAGTAAATACCGGCAATACCCTTTATTTACTTGATGAACCTACGACCGGACTTCATTTCGGCGACGTAAGACAACTTCTAAATGTATTAAATACCATTTGTGATAAAGGAAATACTATTATAATAATTGAACATAATATGGATATTATAAAGTCATCAGACTATATAATTGACCTTGGACCAGAGGGGGGAAACGGAGGAGGGGAAGTTATCTTTTCCGGAGTTCCCGAAGATATTATAAATTCTAAAAGTTCTTATACCGGAAAATATCTTAAGGATTATTTATAGTCTTTATGGGAATATATATCAGAAATATTTCCATAAAAATAGTTTTTCTCATACTGTTTTTCTTTCCTGTTTTAAACACAATATCTCAGGAAGCTGATAATGCTAATATCAACGAAAATGAGAATTCCACTCTTCCGGAAGAAATTAGTCTTTTCGAAAAAACAATTGCTCTTGATATAGAAACAGCAGATTATTACGAGCTTGTTGCATGGACAAGACAACTTGGAATAGATACAAAAGGTACCAAAAAAGAACTTCAACAGCGCCTTTTAAGTCATTATAAAAAAGAAGAAAAAGTAAAAGCAGCAAAAGAAAGTAAAAATCTTTTTATTATAGAATCTGCAGAAAGAAGCGAATATTTTAATATTGAAAAAATTGATGAAGATTATATTAAGATAAGCGGCAATGTTGTTATCAGAATAGAGAATAACGAGGATGGAACAACACATTCAATTAAAACAGATAAAATAATCTTTAACCAAAAGAATAACCTTATGACTGCAGAAGGAAATGTTACTTATTCAAGAAAGAAGAATGATGAAGAAGAAATATTTAATGGGAAAAAATTATCATTTAATATATCAAACTGGGAAGGTATTTTTATTGAAAGTGGCTCTGAACAAACCAGCAAGCAAGATGATGGAAGTGAGTTAAAATTTATATATTCAGGAGAAAAAATATATAAAGATAATGATGTTATTATTATTGATAATGCTGAAATAACTTCAAGCAATCCTGATGCTCCTTATTATAGCATTAGAGCCAAAAGAGTATGGGTTCTTGCTCCAAGTGAATGGGGATTAAAAAACGCAGTTTTGTATGTTGGTCATGTTCCGATGTTTTATTTCCCTTTCTTTTTCAATCCCGGTGATACTCTGGTATTTAATCCTGCATTTGGAGTAAAACAACCTATTGGCTATTTCATGCAGACAACAACATATTTATTTGGTACCCCAAAAAAAGAGAATGATGCTGCATTATTTTCAATATCCAGTGACTCAGATAATACAGAATATGAAACAGAGGTCAGGGGAATATATTTACGAAAAATAAAAAAGAAAGAAAATCCTACACCAAGTGATCAATTTATAAAAATCATGTTTGATATTTATTCAAGACTTGGTTTATTTGCAGGAGCAGAAGGAAAAACCAGTGTCCTTAATTTTTATGCTGGAATTGCAAAAAGCAGAAATATTTACGCTGGCAAAAGTAGTATGTATTCTACATTTTTTGAAAACAGTGATGGAGAGTTCACAAGCGACTGGAATAAGGGAAATTTTATGGATAATAGCTTCCCTTTCAGGTTTGGATTGGAGTTGGATACAAAAAATTCATTTAAAAATTTGCAATATGATTTATCGCTTGATTTCTATTCTGATCCCTATTTCCCAAGAGATTTTAATGAAAGATCAGAACTTACAGACTGGAGTAAATTATTGGGTATTGAAGATGAAAAAGTAGATAAAAATGTAAATACAAACACAATGGACAGGCTTTGGTGGTATTTTCATGGATCATATAGATATCCTAATAAAATATTGGGAGGAGCTATTTCAGAGATAAATATAACAAAATTTGATTTTTCAATGAACTGGAGAAATAAGAAACAACCTGATATTGGATTTCCCGGCACAGATCCTTCTCTTCCTGGTTATGTACCTTTCTCATCCAGAACAGATTATTTTTATCCTGAACAATATTTTTATTATCCTGAATATTATAAATTCCCTGATGTTTCTTTTGCAATAAAAGGGAATATATTTTCAAAAACTCTTAAGAGATCTTCAAAAAATATAGAACAACCAGCTGGCGGAGGACAAAAACCTTCTGAAGATCTTATATCGCCATGGAAAAAAGAGAAAGAAGATACGGAAAAAGAAGATAAAGATAATACAGATTTATCCATTCTTGAATATCAAAAAATGCAGGATGAAAATATTAAAGCTTTTAAAAATAGAGAGCTATTTTACCACTCTATGAGTTATAATATATCTCCTAACGTATCTGTTACAGAGACAATGGATCATACAACATGGCAAGCCCCGGAAGCGGTAAGTTTCAAGCAAGCATATACAGAGACAAGAACATATGGAAGAGCAGATATTTTATATAATGCAAAATTATATGATGATCTTCTTTCATTTGATAATAATATCATTCTTACAGGAGATTACAGATCACATTCAAATAAATCAGACACCATATCAGATACTGCATGGAACAATTATCTGCTACAAGACTACAAAGCTACATATTTAAAAATTGAAAATAGCTCGACTGTTACAACATTTCCTTTATATAAATATGAGATGTATGATCAATCCTTTATAAAATATCAGGCAGATATTATTACTTATAAAAAAGAGTTTGATCAACTCGACAGTAATAGCAATCCTAATTATTCCAATTCATATTTTGCATTTGAAAAAGAATATTTTACGAGGCATGAAACAGAAACACATTTGAAATATTATTCATGGTGGAATCAAATGCAGCAATTCAGGATAAGAGCTATACATCCACCGCTCCTTCAAAGAATTGAAAATGAGAATATTATAAGAACAGGGCCTTTAACTTCAACAACAATTTTTGTAGTAAATGAAGAGAGAAAAGATGTATGGGTACCTGGTGATTTAACATTGAGAGAAAGACTTGCTTATGATAATAAAACCTATATTGAACATACCCTAATTTATGATGGTTATAGCGATGAGTGGAATACATCTCAAACAGTAGGCCGTATTAGTTTCCTATATGATGAAATATATTTCATGAATGATTTTAAATATGGTTTTAAAGTAAACTCTCCTCTTGAATTTACATCAACACTTAATCTATGGTTTTTTCAAGCACAATATAAAGCAAGAAGACAATTTCCAGCAACTTATGTTACTGATTATGGAGGCTGGATGCTGGATACAAAAGAAAAATTTGTTCCTTCAGAGTTTCTAGCAAAAATAGATTTTAGCAGATATTTTATGCCAATATGGAAAAACCGTATTAGATATAAAACAAATCTCCTCACAACATGGAAAATGGACCTGCAGGAATTTACAGAAAATGCACTTATCTTTGATTTAGGATTTGATTTTAGAATTCATCAATTTCTTAATATAAATTTTAATATAAAATCTGAAAATAACAGTACCTACAGATATATACCATCTCTTGCAAAAGAATTGGGAGAGGAGTGGGTGAATCCTGTTACTGATTTATTAAAATCATTCAATTTTTTCAATATAGATGACAGATATGAATCATTCTTTAAATTAAAACAACTTGATTTTAAAATTGTTCACCACCTTGGAGATTGGGATATTTCTGTTCAATACACAGGTTTTCCTGACTTTTTTCAGCCAGCAACTGGGTTACCTGAATGGAAATGGAAATCAGAAGCAACTTTAATGATACAGTGGAATCCTATTAAACAGCTAAAAACTGAGGTAAAAATGACAAGTGACGATGGTTTTACTATGTAGGCTGTTATACTGGCCATGGATCTGTTTGAGCTATACAATGTAAAAAATCGAATGACTTGACTTTATGATATAATGATCTATAAAATCGTTATTAAGGTATAAAAAAGATTGAACAAAAAATGTTCTATAGTTTTAGATGATCATCAGAAACTAGCAGATTTATGCGGATTCAATGACTCAAATTTAAAAATCATAGAGACTCTTCTTGGCTCTAATGTATATACGACAGGTAATGAGCTCCATTTTTCTTCTGATGATCTAAAAAAACAAGATCAGTTTAAAAAAATAATTATAAAATTAGAAGAATATTGCAGTAAAGGCTGTATTCTTTCTCCTGATTTAATAAATGGAATATATTCAGGTATTACTTTTCATGAATCTTCAGGAAATAATTCAGAACTAAATAATAAAAATGAATTAGAAAATCTCGAACTTGTAATACCAGGAAGCACTAAACGGGTATATCCTAAAAGCTATAATCAGGTATCTCTTTTAAATAAATTTAATAATTTTGATATAATTTTTGCTGTAGGTCCTGCTGGAACAGGAAAAACATATCTTGCTGTTGCAAAAGCATTAAGTGAAGTCTTGCAGAAAAAGAAGAGAAAACTTATCCTTACACGACCTGTTGTAGAAGCAGGAGAAAGTCTTGGATTTCTTCCTGGCGATCTTACTCAAAAAATAAATCCATATCTACGCCCTCTATATGATGCTATGGAATCTCTTATTTCATTTGAAACAATAACTAAACTTGAAGAATCAAGAATAATAGAGATTGCTCCTCTTGCATATATGAGGGGTAGAAGTCTTTCTGATTCTTTTATAATTCTTGATGAAGCGCAAAATACTACAAGAGAACAGATGAAGATGTTTCTTACAAGGATTGCAGAAGGGTCAAAAGCTGTAATAACAGGAGATATAACTCAAATAGATATTCCAAACAAAAAAAAATCAGGTCTTATCCATGCAATAAATATACTCAAAGATGTAAAAGAAATTGGTTTTTCTTTTCTCTCATCTGAAGATGTTATGAGAAATAAGTTAATAAAAAAGATTATTGAAGCTTATGATAAAGAAGAATAATAAATTTAAAACTATAAAAACTAATAATAATATTGGTATTAATAAAATACTAGTTTTATCCACTCTTGTTTTCAACTTGCTTTTATTATTGATATTTTTAAAAATGGATTCATATTTCTATAAAAGGGATATTAAAGGTTACGAAGCTGGTAAAGTTGCAGAAAGAACAATAATAGCAGAACATGACTTTGAATATATAGATAAAAAAAGCACATCAAGGAGAAATTTTGAACTTGAAAGAACAATAACACCTGTTTTCAAAGTTTATAAAGAAATAACCGATGAATCTATTTTACTTTTTGATATATTTTTACAAAGATTTAGTGAATATAGTGATCAAGTTAAAAATCAAAATGAGCTGGCAGATAAATTCGAAGATTTTAAATCAAGGTATCCTGATTTTAATATTAAAATAGTTATTCAACTTTATGAAAAACCTTCTCTTTATTCTTTGCTTGAGATCTCAAAAACTATCATTGTATCAGCTATGAATAAAGGAATTATTGCTTCAGAAAAAAAGAGTCTGGGTGACTACACGCCAAATGAACTTGTTGAAATATGGAGATGGAATGACGGTAAAAGAGAAAAAGATGATATCTATTTTTCAGATGTTTTAACAATGGATAAAATCAAGGAATATGCAATATCTTCTGTAAAGGGAAGTAATTTTGAAAAAGATGCAAAACTTATCGCAGATATTGTATATTCTTTCTCCAAAGATAATTGTTTTTACGATTTTGAAGAAACACAGAAAAAGCGAAATGAACTTTTTACAAGCACGATCCCTGTATATAAAACAATAAAAAAAGGGACTGTAATAATTGAAAAGGGATTTATTATAACTGATCGCGAGATGTTGATCATAAGTGCTATGGGGAACACTGTAGTAAAAATAAATTTAAAAACGAATATTGCTATTTTATTCTACTTGATAGCTCTTTATTTTTTAATAAATATATTTTTTTCTTTGCCTGGTGTTATCAAAAAAACAGATACAGGCGAAGTTATTTTTCTTATCATATTATCGGAACTCTTTTTTATATATGCATTGATAGTATATAAGTTCTTAAATATTCCTATATGGCTTAATTATGCAATGCTAATCCCAACATCTCTTTTTACGATGATCATCGCTATTATAATAACCCAGACAGCAGCCCTCTATTTTTCTTTAATAGTTAGCATCATTGTTTTAATTATTGGTAATTTCTCCCCTTTCCCTGCAATGTTTTGCATACTTAATGGAATTGCCGGAGTATTCTTTGCTAAAAAAGCTGATACCAGAATAGATCTTATTATTGCAGGTATCAAAACAGGTTTTTTAAATATATTTTTTATATCTACTTTTCTTTTATTTACAAATACAGAATACAAAGTTTTTATATCTTCATCAGGAATTGCATTTCTTAATGGATTTTTATCAGGAATAGTTGTTTTAGGTATTCTCCCAATTATAGAACTTATTCTTAATTCTCCTACAAGATTCAGGCTTATAGAACTTTTAGATTTGAATAACCCTATATTGAAAAAAATGCATAGCATGGCACCAGGCACATTCAATCATTCATTAAGTGTAGGTAATCTGGCTGAAAATGCATGTCAGGAAATTGGGGCAAATGCTCTTCTTGCAAGAGTTGGAGCATATTACCATGATATAGGTAAAATTGATCGGGCTGAATATTTTATAGAAAATCAGAAGTCATATAATAAACATGACTATATGAAACCAAGCCTCTCTGTATCAATAATTAAATCACATGTAAAAACCGGAATAGAAAAAGGAAAAGAACTTCGCCTTCCGCAAGCTTTAATAGATATTATTGCGCAGCATCATGGAAATGGTCTTATCTCATATTTTTATGTTAAAGCACTCAAACTTGGAAATAAAGCTAAAATCAATCCGGAAGAATACTCCTATGTAGAAGGAAAACCAAAGTCAAAAGAAGCAGCTGTAGTACTTCTGGCTGATAATGTAGAAGCTGCTGTAAGAACATTAAAAAATCCAACAGTCGCAAAGATCGATAGTTTTGTATGGGAAATACTATTATCAAAAATCAAAGAAGATCATATCACAGAGAGTGAACTTACTTTCAATGATCTTAAAATAATTAAAGATTCTTTTGTAGCAACACTTACAGGAGCTTTTCATTCAAGAATAGAATACCCTGATATCCAAAAAGCTGAAAAAGAAGCAGAGGAAAAGATAAAAAAGGGTGAAAAAAATGAGCAATAAAGTTGAAATTAAGTATGAAAATATACCTTTTTTAGAAAAAAAAGATAATAAAATCCAGTTGCTGTGTAATAATATTTTTGATATTCTTAATATCAATAACTGGGAATTATCAATAGTAATTTGTGATGATCTTTTTATAAAACTTCTTAATAAAGAATATAGAAATATTGATGAAGCAACAGATGTTCTCTCTTTTTCTCAACTAGAAGATAATTTCCCACTTTCTTGCAATAAAAATGTATATGCAGGCGATATTGTAATTTCTCTTGATACCTTAAAAAGAAATGCAGAAGAATTCAATGTAGATATAAATGAGGAGTTTATACGGCTTATTTTACATGGAATACTTCACATAAGAGGATATACTCATTCAGATAATAGTTCTGAACAAAAAATGATTATGTATCAGGAAGAAATAATGAACAAATTAACAGGAGTTAAAATATTTTAAAAATGAAAAGTTTTTTTCAAAAAATCTTTGATAATAAAAAAGATGAAGAAAATTTTAGCGATCTTAATCACGAAGAAAAAAATATGATAAAGGGGATTGTCGAATTATCTGAAACAACAGTAAAAGAGGTTCTTATTCCCAGAATTGATGTAATATTTGTATCTATAGATATGCCTCTTGCAGAAGTACTAAAAATAGTAATAGAGAGTTCTCATTCCCGGTTTCCTGTTTTTAAAGATACTATAGATAATGTAGTAGGAATTCTTTATGCAAAAGATCTTTTAAGAATCATTGTTACAAAACAGGATATAGATATGGCAAAAATAATCAAACCGCCATATTTTATTCCTGAAAGCAAAAAAATAAATTCCCTTCTCCATGAATTTAAAAGAAGAAAAGTTCATATTGCAATTGCAGTTGATGAATATGGAGGAATATCAGGGATTGTATGTCTTGAAGATATTATTGAGGAAATAGTAGGGGATATACAGGATGAATTTGATGAAGAAGAAGAAGACATTATAAAAGTTGATGAAAATACATACTTTTGCGATACAAGAGCTTATATTGAAGATATAAACGAACAACTTGGGCTTAATCTTTCTCATGAAGATTATGATACTCTTGGTGGTTTTGTATTTGACCTGTTTGGCAAGATACCTGTAGAATATGAAAAAGTTACAAATAATGGAATTAATTTTATTGTTCAAAGTATGGAGGGAAATAAAATTAAAACTATAAAGATAGAGAAAAACACCAATCCATGAAGAAGATAATTTTATCATTACTATCTATTTTAATAATAACTCAGTTTTCCTACGCACAAAATAGTATTTTTAAAATGAATAACGATGCGGATATGATGCTTCTTGATGGAGAATATTATACTGCAATAGAAAAATATAAAACAATACTTGATCAATCCAAGTTATGTCAATTCAATCAAAGGACTGGCAGAAGCATATTTTTATCTGGGTGAATATACAGAAGCGTATAATCAAATAAAAACTGCTTTAACCTTTGATAAAAATAATATAGAACTTTTGAGTCTTCAGGCTCATATTTTGATTGCATTAGGCAATATTTCAGAAGCTGAAAAAATAGTTAAATCCATCAATTCAAAAGAACCAAACAATATAAATGCTTATTTCGGATTTGCTGAAATTGCTCTTCTTACAGGAAAATTTTCCCAGGCTACAGGAAACTATCTTAATGTACTCTCTATTGCTCCGGCAAACAGAAAAGCGCTTCTTTCTCTTATTCTTATTTTGGGTTATCAAGGGAAGTATCAGGAAGCAGAAAAATATCTATCAGATGCATTAAAACTTTATACAGATGATTATTTTACTCTATATATTGCAGCAAGACACTATCTTGAATCTGGCGACCTGGTTCAGGCAGAAAAGCGTATAAAAGAATCTCTTAATATCAAACCTGATTATTTTGATTCAGCGCTTCTTTATGTTAAACTTTTACTTTTAAATAAAAAATATGATGAAATATACTCTCTTATACAACCTTTTTACAAAGATAAAAACAATAGCATAGTTCCTTATTCCCTTGGCATAGCTTCTGAAAAAAATGAGGATTATAATAATGCAATAAAATATTACGCAGAAGCTTTTAAAATAGATCCTGATGATGAAATATCCCGTTACTCGCTGGAAAATGTAATAAGAAAACATAAAGATTTTACAGATACAATAAGACGCAGATATGCAGAATATCATTTTGAAAGAGGAAAGGGGCTTGATGAGAGAAATTATAACAGCAAAGCTCTTGAGAGTTACAGAAGAGGCCTTCTTATTGATCCATATTCTGTAATAGGAAGGATACAATATGCAAATATTTATCTAAAAAATGGATACAGAGCAAAATATCTTTCTGAAATTAGGACTCTACCTGCCAAAGAACAACAAAAACAGAATATCAGCGATCTTATTGAAATTTATGAAAGTATGACAAAAAACAACGTATCATCGCAATGGGGAATTGATCAGTTTTTAATTGATAAAAATCATTATACTTTTGATTTATATTATATGGAATCTTTAAATATGCTTCATTCTTCAGGAGAAGAAGTTATTACAAGTATTTTATCCAATATTTTCACTCATTCAGAAATTATGAAGATAAATAAAAGTATGAAAACATCAGGTTATGCGGAGTCATTCTCTTTATCAAGAAATTCTGCGGATCCTTCTGATTATTTTATTATATTAAAAATCAATGAAGGAAAAAGATTATTTACAGTAACAGCATCTATTTATTCAACATATACCGGAACTCTTATAAATGAATATAAGATAAATACAACTGGAAATAATAGAGTATGGGAAAACCTAAATAGACTATCAGAGCAAATTTTAAAAGATTCAGGAAAAGAAGGAAAAATAATAAAAATTAATTTTGACAAAGGAATAATAAATCTTGGGAAACTTGATGGGATTAAAGAAAATGATTCATTTTTAATTGTAAAAAAAGATAAAATTTCTCCGGATAGAACAAAGATAGGAAATACTTATTCTTCATCAGAAATTATTGGGGAATTCCATGTAACCAAAGTCGATGAAAATATTTCAGAAGGATTAATAAAAAGTAGAGATATATTTAATCTTGTAAATTATGGTGACTTTGTTTTCCCTATATCACAAAGCACCCATCTTGAAGATAAGAATGAAGAAATTACTAATGAATATGAGCTTTTTAACATAATTCTTGATATAAAAAAGCGGTAATTCTTAAGTTTAATTGACAACTATATCATTTTTACATATTATAAAAGTTGAAATTAATAAAAAAAGGCGGAAATATATATGAAAATTGCTATTAATGGTTTTGGTAGAATTGGAAGAAATGTCTTTAAAGTTGCTTTTGGCAAAAAAGATGTGGAAATTGTTGCTATAAATGACCTTACTGACCCAAAAACTCTTGCTTATTTGCTTAAATATGACTCAACATACGGTGTTTATAATAAAAGTGTGGATGCAAAAGAAGGTGCAATAGTTGTAGATGGAAAAGAAATAAAAGTATTTGCAGAAAAAGATCCTAAAAAT
>WRCW01000030.1 GCA_009783755.1 Spirochaetaceae bacterium | reverse complement strand
TTAAACTGTACTTTAAATAATAAATTAGCAAAATATTAGCAAAAAGCTTCTTAAGGAGTTTCTCATGAAAAATAATAAAAAAATATTGGGGTTTGTTGCGTTGGCAACTATAATAATATTCCTTGTTTTGGCTTGTAGCGATAGCTCAGATGATGGAATAGAATATGGCCCTACTAATTATGGCGGTACAATGTCATTTAGCGGCGAACAAGTGTGGATACCGAAAGAAAGTACAAGAATAAGTGAATCATTAGTGAAATTCACAGAAAATCGTATTATAAACCCTATTTTTATACTTTATGATTTTAATTTACCTCCTCCTTATATTAAATCTTTTGAATCTGTAGGGTCAGGGAATATCGTAAATGGAATTCTAAACTTTACTGTAGAAGAGCCAGATGTTCTTAAACTGAATGATTCCGAAACTCTGTTCTGGGCTTTTTTTAATGTGTGGTATGGGTTAAAAGCAATCGATATTGATGATAAAAATACAAAGGTTAATAATCTTATGATTATTACATCAGAAGGGGCTATCCCATCTGAAGGAATAGTTAGAGAAAACCTCTCAGGTACTAAGACTTCTCTTACCGGAGAATATGTCTGGTATCTTTATGTAGATAGGGACTGCACGATAACTGCAAGTAAAGCACTTTATAATGATTCTGTTTATATACATACATATAATGCTTTTAATATATCTCTTAAAAAGGGTTGGAACACTATATGCAAAAGTGAAACTTATAATACTGGAGGAAATCCAACCTACTCAATACAACTAAAAAACCCCTATCACCAGTGGGTAATACAAGAATTTTAAAAATAAAAAAGCTGCCTGGATTCAGGCAGCTTTTTTTATCTATATGAGTTTTCTTAACGTCTCTCTTCAAATCTATTTAAAATCTGTTCCCGCTGGCGATAATTATTTTCCCAGTTTACCGGTATACTTTTTGCCCGGATCTCACCTGTTGGTTTTGAGTCATACGGAGTTTTTGGGAAATCGATCCTGACCGAATGCATCCAGCCAGCCACAATAGCGGACTGCCCTGCTTCGCTAAGAAACCAATCAGTGATTGCTTCTGCAGCTGCAAGATTCTTGTTGGCACTCCACTGGTTGTTGACGATCATAATGGCAGATGGAATCATAACAGCGCCATCTGTAGGATATATTACTTCAAGATTTGATTTTTCTTCTTCACGTTTTTGCAGAATCGACTCTTCCAGGATCATTATTACCTTATATTCACCAGTTTCCAGTTTTTTGAGTGATCCGGCAGTGCCGTATTCAATCTGAATACTCTGTTTACCCAGAGCATCCAGGTATTCATAGCCATATTTATCCCTGAGTGCGGAAAGTGTAGCCAGAGAAGTTCCTGATATATTTGGATTTCTCATGGAAATGGTTCCTTTGACTTTTGGATCAAAGGCAAAATCAAAAAAAGAATTAGGAATGGTATTTTTAGAGTTCTTTGCCGGATTGTAAGCCAAAACCATATTATTGATTCTTACAGGATACCAGTAGCCTTGCGGATCATAATCAAACGCCAGGTTAGCAGCTTCTTTGGAAATATAGTTATGAAGCATCCCTTTTTCTTTCAGTTCCAGAGAATATGCAGGTTCTGCTACCATAAGTATATCGCAGCCCAGTTTGCCAGAAGCTTGTTCAGCAGCGATCCTGTGTTGGAGACGACCGGTTCCTCCATAGACAAACTCTATAGTGCATTTGGGAAATTGGTTTTGCAGATCCTTTTTTACAACTTCAATAACATCCTGATACATAGAAGTATAGATCGTTATTTTATCTGAAGGTTTCTGTTCTTTATCACCAAAAGCAAATATAAATGGAATCGCCAAAGCGAAAATAATCACAAAACAAATAATTTTTTTCATATATTCCTCCTGATTGTTAGTATTTTTATTTGGAGCTCTCCTTGAAAAGCGTTATTAATATCCACCTTTATCTGATATTATTTCAGTTGTTATTTCAAAGAGTATCATTTCAACTCTGCGATTAAGTCCTGGGTAAGAGCTGGATCCAAGATTCCTGCCGCCACCATAGCCTTTAACAAATACTCGTCCAGCTAAATCAGGTATTAATCCAGTAATTTCTACATCAGGATCAAGTTCATGCGCATAATTTGGAACAGGAGGAGTAGTAAGACTAGGAGGAAGAGGAGCAATACCCTCAGTATAAACAGGAGCAGTAGGAGCACCAGTATTTTCAATATAATTATATATATCTGCAAGTCTTTTCTCTACATCTTTTGCTCTAGCTTTGCTTATTTTTTCCAGTTCTATTTTTTCAGCCTCAGTACCATAAACAGGATTTGCATGACCATGTAATATGATCATATATTCAGACTTACCCGGTGTTTTTGTTTCTCCCTGGTTAGCTCTTAATTCTTCTGCCATTGCAATGATATTTACTTCGTTAGATTTTCTTTCCGCTCCTGTAGTATGTGTTACTGCCGGGGCTTTTGCATTTATATTATATTGTTCCTGATCTCCTGAAAATACAATGAATTCAATATTAATTATATTGATATTCTGGGCAGTCACAGTAGGAGGTTGAGGAACATATTCAGTTATGGTTTCGTAGATATATTCAATATAAGGAATAGGTTTTATAATCCCAATATATTCATTCTCTTCTTCAACCCACCATTTTTCTATAATTGGGTTTTGCATATCACAAGTTGTAAAACAAACAAACATCATTAGTATAAAGCCTAAAATAAGCTTTTTATTTATCTTTTTCATATTCATACCTTCTTGCTTACTCCGCAGCTTTTATTGATTAAAGTCAACTTGAATAATCATTAACTCAACACGGCGGTTTCTGTTTCTGACATCCCATTCGCTGGTAGCATTTCTTGTGCCGCCAAAAGCAACGATTACCATTTGTTCATCGCTTACGCCTCTTTGTCTAAGCTGTTCAGATATTGTATCTGACCGCATAGTGCTAAGAGCCATAAGATCTTCAGCTTCGCTGATATTTATGGTAAAAGGATTTGCATGTCCTTCTATCCTGACACGGAAATCAGGATTATCTTTAAGAGTCTGCGCTGTATAGTTTAAAACCAGTTCATTAAGCTGCTGCGCATCCCGATCAATACCTATATTATATCTGCCTATATCTGGTCCAAATAAAATGAATTCAATTGCAGTGATCTTTATGATCTTTACAATCTCACTCGGTGGAATAGTCTTAATAACCTCAATATCTTGATAAATAGTTTTCTTGGGTAATTTGAATTTATATCCAGCTGTTATGGAAGCCCCTGCAATATGTGGATATCCTGCCCGAATTTGAGGTTCAATATGCCATCTCTCTGATAAAGGTATGGTAACGCCTGTTGCAACATCAAATAATAAAGAACCGCGTGTCATTGTTACATCACTGAAAGGTGAGTCACCCCCCTTTTCACCTCTATAAGCTGCAAGCAAACCCATCCCACCCTGTATAAAAGCATTGGTGGTATTCTCTTTTTTACCAAAACGGAGAAAATTCCAGCGCAGATAAGCCTGAGTTTCAAAAGTAAGTATATCGCGGTCATCATCTTCAGTACTGTAGTTAACTCCAAACCTTGCGCCGACCATTAATGCATGTGAAATACTCAGTTTGGGATCTAAAATAAATTGGAAAGATTTTCCTTCCACAAGGATATCGGTCATTCCAAGCCCACCGTCCAAAGACCAGTACTCCGTATTGGGAAACCCTGTTTGGGCGTATAATCCGTTTATAAGCAGTAAAAATGTTAAAACCAAAAAAATAATCTTTTTATGCTTTTTAAAACCTCTTGTTTTTGGAGGCAAAACGCCTCTTCCAACACCGCATAATTTTTCCTCTGAGGTATCTTGTAACTGCAAAATAGACCTCCTAAATCACAAGTTTTAGACAAATATCTATCTAAAAATGATATTATATAATGAGAAATTGTCAAGCTTAATTTTAGCTACAATATTATCTGGAAATGCCTGTTTTGCTAAAATTTAGCTATTTTTTAAGGAGATAGTTATAGTTACCCTATAAGATTAACTATTTCGCTCCGCTTTTCATAATCAGGCTTTTTATCAAGCAGTGTACGGAATGTTTCTTCTGCTTTTTTCTGGTCTCCCTTCTTGATATAAAGGTGTCCCAGTCTATAGTAAGCATCATAATAAGTTGGATCTATTTTAAGGAGTTCATTAAGAGTATTAATAGCAAGATCATCATTACCTGTTTCTATATAAGCAATTCCAAGATTATATCTGGCAGAAGGTGAATTAGAGACTATCTTTATTGCAGCATTCAGGTGTTTTATACTATCGTTATAAAGCCCTTTATGAAGGTATACAATACCAAGATTGTTATTAACTGCAAATCCGCTTCCATCAATTTCAAAAGCTTTCAAGAGCAATGTAAGAGCCTGGTCATACATCTTGTTATCATCATAAATTCTTCCAAGGTTTATATATGGAAGCTGATACTTTGGGTCAAGATTTATTGCATCGCTATAAGCTTTCATTGCAGTATTCTGGTCTCCTGTCCCTTCTGCAGCCTGCCCAAGAGTATAATTAAATACTGCAGACCTGGGTTCAATGTTTACAGCTTTGCGCGCATAAGCAATAGCTTCATTAAATTGTTTGGTGTTGATTTTAAGAATTGCCAGATTATTATTTACATCAGCAGAATTAGGACGCAATGCAAGAGCTTTTAGATAGTAATCTTCTGCCTCTTTATTTTTATTAAGCCATGAAAGAATTGTACCAAGTTGTATTGCATATACAGGTTGCTGGGGATTTAAGTTATATGCTTTTAGATAAGACTGATATGCCCCATTATAATCATTTTTATCTTTTAAAATATTTCCAATTTCAAAATGGGCAAGGTGAAAATTTTTATCCAATTTAATTGCTTCGTTAAAAGCAGCAGTAGCTCTGTTGTCATCTCCAAGATTCTGATATGTTCTACCCAGTCTGAAGTATCCATTGGCAAAATTTTTATTAAGATGAACAGAGCTTTCAAATGAATTTTTTGCATCCTGGAATTGCCTTGCTGCAAATTGGGTTCTCCCAAGCTCATAATGAACTAAATAATTCTGGGGATTAAGTTTGGCAGCTGTTTTAAATTCATCTATTGCATTTGAATAATCTTTTGTTTCATTATAAACCTGTCCAAGAGTATAGTGAGGAAGCCAGTAATTAGGATCTTTTTCTATGGCTTTTCTTGCATTTACAACAGCTTCTCTTAAATTTTCAGGAGAGGTATTTTCATTAAAAAATGATTCTGCTTTGCGAGCCCATGCTTCTGCGGAGTTATCATCAAGTTTTAATGCAGCATCAAAATCTCTTCGCGCAGCCTCATGCTGTCCTGCATTCATTTTATCAATTCCCTGTTTTATAAGGTCATTAACTTTTTTCTGCTTCTCTTTTTCCGCAGCTGATAAATTATCTTTCACTGCAGCAGGTTGCTGAGCTTGTTGAGGCTGTTGTGCGGCAGATGTGGTCCTGTTCTCCTGGAGAGTTGCTCCAAGATTATCAATGCTTTTTTTAATAGTTCCCTGAAGCGCCAGTTCTCTTTCCCTTTCTTCTGCAGATTTCAGGCTCCTTCCTGCTATAATGGCATCTCTTAATTCTTTTGCTTCTTTATCATCAGGGTTTTTGATCAAAATATTATCTAAGAGATCAAGGGCTCTCTGGTATTCCCCTTTTTCATAATATTCTCTTGCAATCCTTATTGTATTTAATCTAATTTGTTCTGACTCAGATATGGTTCCGCCACTGCTGACACTAACCTCTTTAATTGTTTTGCTGCTCCCTCCTTTTGAATTGGAAAAAACACCAATGCCAAGAAAAACCAAAAGAATAACAATAAGTACTATTGCAGATATAATTATAACTTTTCGATCAACCATCTATTTCTCCATAAAATTTTTATTTTTAATCTTCTAAATCAAGTTCTTCCCTAAAATCACTCACTCTTTCTGCTCCTGCAGAAACACTGCGCGTTTCATCCAGCACATTTTGAAGAGAACCTAAAACTTCATTAAGCAGCGCTTCTCTTCTTCTCTCTTCTACAAGTCTTCGCAACTCTTCTTCCTCTTTGAGCTGTCTTTCCTGGGTAAGTCTGTTATCAAGAAGAGCTATAAGCTTTAAAATCGATTCTCTTTGATATGTTTGAGGGTCAATAGCAAGATATATTCTATAATCAGCTAAAGCTTCTGAATACATTTGCATATTTAATCTTGTATTTGCCCTGTTAAGATAAATATCTCCATTATTTCCATTTTCCCTAACTGCCCTTGTGTACATTTCATCAGCAGGAACATATTGCCCCATAATATAATAAATATTTCCTGCATTATAGTAAAATATATCCCTATCTCTTAAAGCTTTTTTTCCCCCTTCCTGAAAAGTTTCAACAGCTTTACTATAGTTTTTTGTCTGAGCATAAGAAATTCCAAGCATCAGATATATTTTTTCATTATTTGGCTCCTGTTGCAGGGCCAAAACAAACAGAGGTATAGCATCAGCAGGTTTATTATTCATAAACAGCTCTTCTGCTGTCTGAAGAATCTTTTCTTGGGCATAAAGATTGATAAAAGAAGTGATAAATAATATTATTAGAAAAATTAAGGATTTTGTTTTCATAGTATATGCTCTATTATAGGAGTTTTTAATGTATATTGTCATTATTTCTATTGTCGGTATAGCTGCAATTCTTTTTATAATATTGTTGCTCAAGTCCTTTTTATTCCCCAGAAAGATATTAACATTAAATAATCTTATAAAAAATGGCAAGTATCAATCAGCAATAAAAATTGGCAAACAGCTTATAAGTAAAGATCAAACAAATCCAGAACTACATTACCTCCTTGCTCAAGCTTATAATCTTTCAGGAAAACCGGAAATTGCATTAATGGAGTATAACAAAGTAAACCAGATAGGTAATTTTACAGGAATTATCAATGAACAGGTCTTCAGAAAGACAATTGCAGGGCTTTTTATGCAGTTTAACCAGGATGAAGAAGCTCTAAAGGAGTATTTACTTCTTACAAAGAAGGATCCTTATAATTCAGATTATCAATATCTTGTTGGAACTCTTTTGGAAAAAAGAGGAAAACCAGAGAGCGCAATAGGCCATTATCAGAAAGCCATAGAACTGGATAAAAGAAATGATAAAGCTCATTTTTTTCTTGGAAAACTCTATTATAATACGCAAAAGCTTCCACAGGCAAAAGCAGAAATGGAAGAAGCTGTAAAATATAACCCTGATAATTCCCAAGCCCATTTTTTTATTGGAAAAATAAATAAAGATAGCCATAATTTTACAGCAGCAATAACTGCTTTTGAAAAAGCTCAAAAAGATCCTGAACAAAAAATAAAATCAATTATTGAAAAAGGTGTTTGTTCCATGATGTCCGGGAAAAATGATATGGCTATTGCTGAATTTGAGCGTATTATAAGGCTTTCCAAAGAAGCTACGGACAATGAAGTTATT
The DNA here is from genome assembly GCA_009783755.1 of Spirochaetaceae bacterium. Classification (GTDB taxonomy): domain Bacteria; phylum Spirochaetota; class Spirochaetia; order CADAEX01; family CADAEX01; genus WQTU01. The sequence goes on along the minus strand of WRCW01000030.1, from coordinate 8,815 downwards.
CATGCAAGATATTTCCTTGCAACCTGTTTTGAAAAAGAGAGAAAAATCATTAATGCTATTGAACAATGGGAAGCTATTAATGCAAAAAAACCTAATTTTAAAGATGTGCAGCAAAAGCTTGTCCAATATCAGGATATACGAACAGAAGATGTAATGAAAGATTTTCTTATTGAAGGCAATGAGAAATTTCTTGAAATGTGCATTAAAATTATTGATGCAAAGGGTTTTACGCAGCAGGAATCAAGATTAATAAAAAATGGATGCCAGATAGTTGCAGTGGATAAAGGTTCAGGGAAATGGAGAAATATTAAAGTACAGTCTGTTCTAATAAATTTTTTCAGGATACCGGAACCTGTGGATGAACCATTTATGCGCACTTTCATAGAAGAGATGAAAAAACTGAATATAATAAAAGGTATTGTATATTCAACATCTGACTTTACCCGAAAAGCACTTACATTTATTGAAAACAGACCTGTGGATATTGTCAAAAAAGAGCAAATAATCGAAGAGCTTAAAAAGATTAGTCACTAGGCTCTGGAGCAGTTGCAGCAACCGGAACCGGAGCATGTCCATAAGGACCAGATAACAAACCATATCCGTTAACTCTGTCATATCTATATAAATATAGTGTTTTTGCATTATTGGGGAATGCCATTCTCCTGTTTGTAAAACTGGCTACATTTATTTCATTTATAAATTTCATATCCTGGCCATAAACCCAGATAATTTCGGTATTTTCAGAAAAAGTAATAACACTCCCTTCTACGACACCAGACGGAAATTGCTCTTTATTAAATATTTTGTCATAAGATGAAATTGTAAAGTATACTTCCTGGCGTTCTCCTGCATCATCAATAACGATCACACGGTATTGTCCTAAAGGAAATCCGGAAAAATCATTCATTACAATATTGTTTGATCCAAACCAGTTCTCATTATTGAATGTTTTATAAATCCAGTTTTTTTCATCTATCTTCCAGAAAAGTTCCTGCGCATCATGGATAAGATATATTGTTTTTATATCATCGATTCCATCTTCATCATAAACTTCCAGAAAAACAACCAATCTGTCATAAAAAATATTATTTTCAACATCATGATATTTTGTAATCTGCCAGAAAACCTGATTAATTTCAGGTTCATTATCAGAGCAGGAAAGTAAAAATATTGCTAAAATTAAGATTATTAAATATTTTGCTATTTTATTGATTCTGATATTTTTCTGCATTTTCAACTGGTTTTGCATATCCTTCATAAGCATATTTTTTAACGTTATCCGGCAATCTGTGAAACCGTTTTACAAAAGAATCTTTGTATTTTTCATCATATTTTGATGCATATTTATCTGTAGAGTGCAGAATATCATAAGCCAGATAATTTGAAGGCCACAACCTGTAATTTGTATGAATAAAAGTATCTATTGTTTCGGCAACTGCTTTAGAATCTTTCCATGTCCCTTTAAGAGTATCTCCATAACCAATATGGACTCTCCCTTTAAAATTTGTTATCCCCTGCACCATACTTAAGAAATCTTCATCTTTTCTTTTTTTATAACTGGTATTTGTATCGCGTCTGTAAAGTTCCCTTGCTTTTAATCTGTCACAAGGATCAAATTCATACGATAAAACCATTGGTACTATATTAAGCCTGTTGATAAAATCGGGAAATGGAAGCCCACCTTCCCGCTGTGAGAGATATAACATTTTTATTAATGCAGGATTTGTAAGATCATCTCCGTTTTTTGCTCTCCCCTCTCTTTGCGCAAGCCATGCAGAATCATTTGTATTAAGAGTGTACCATATATATTTTGATAGTATGATCGTTGACTCAATTTGCTCTCTTGGTTTCTGATTTCTTTTTACAATAAATCCTTTATTGATTCTGATAAGGTCAGCTACAAGATCATTTATAAGAAGATTATTTCCAAAAGCTATTTCAAAAGTAGGCAAATTATTTATTGTCATTGCATAACTTCCAAGAGCAGGATCAAGCGTTATATCTCTATGATTTGAAATAAAAAGATAATGTTTATTGGGGTCAAGTTTTTCAATTCCTGAAAATGTTATCTCCGAAATGGTTTTCTTTACTACTGTTCCTACAACCATTTTTATAACTATGTGCTGAAACTCACAATGAGTATTAATGTTTTTTAATTTATGTTTTAAATATATTTTTATTAATAGATTGAGAATAGGATTAAATATAAAAGGAACTTTGGAAAATACAGCTTTTCTGATCCCTTTTACTAAAGCTTTGCTATTTTTTAATCTTTCTAAAGCTGCAAGAAAATTATCGCCTCTATATGGTTCGATTTCTTTAAATTCTTCCAAAAATAAAACATTGTCTTTTTCCATAAAGACCGCAATCTCCTATCTGAAAACAAATCAATAATATCTGCTATATTAGAGTCTGTCCATAACTGAAACTCTATCCCATAGTCTTATGTTGTCATTACATGGTGTTGCGCAAACTACAGAATCCACTGCTCTGTCTGCTATATGGAAATCGCCTTCTGTGTCAGCCACACATGGATACAGAGACATAATGTTGCACATAAACACGCTTTTGTCCATAATGCAGATGTGTAGGTCACAAAATATGAATATAGTGCTTTTTTCGCAAGAAGAGATAGGATCCCCATTAAAAATTGATGATAAACGGGCAAAACATATTATTGAAATACTAAAATTTAAAGAAGATGATATTTTTTTTGCAGGAGTAATAAATAAAGGAACAGGTAAGGCAAAAATCGATAAAATCAATAAAAATTTTCTTTATTTTACGTTTGAATATGATGGAAAACCAATTGAAAAAAATCGAATTTCACTTCTTACCGCAATAACCCGTCCAATTGAAGCAAAAAAAATACTTAAAAATTGTACAACAATAGGTGTTTCAGCATTTTATCTCTCTATTTTTGATAAAAGCGAAAAATCTTATTTTGAAAGTAGTTTATGGAAAAATAGTAACTACAAAGAATATTTGATAGAGGGTTCTTGCCAGGCTTGCGCATGCGATATTCCGGATGTTTTTTTATTTTCAAGCCTTGATGAATCTCTTAAAAATCTTCCAGAAAACAGCATAAGAGCAGCTCTGGATAATTATGAAGCGGAAAAATCGCTTGCAGCTTTGGAGTATACGGAAAAAATAGCATCTGCAGATGGAAGCTGTTGCAAGAAAAGTCCCCCTCTCCCTGAAATAATACTTGCTGTTGCCGGAGAACGGGGTTTTAGCAACAGGGAAAGAGTTTTGCTTAAAAATCATGGATTTAAGTTATACAGTCTTGGTAAAAGGGTTTTGAAAACAGAAACAGCAGCAATTGCAGGGTTAGCTGTAATATTAAGTAATAATAAATTATCCTAACTTGTCCCCTTTTTCTACTTTTTGATGGGGAACAATGAGAACAACGCCGTTACTGGAGTAAATACCAAGCACAAGCACTTCAGAAATAAAATCTGCAATTTGCCTAGGAGGGAAATTAACAACCCCCAAAATCTGCATACCAATTAGTTCTTTTGGATCATATCGTTCAACTATTTGAGCGCTTGATTTTTTAATCCCTATTTCATTTCCAAAATCAATCAATAACTTATATGCTGGCTTTTTTGCTTTTGAAAAAACCTCGCACTGAATAATCTCCCCTACTCGTATATCAAGGTTTAAAAATTCTTCAAATGTTACCATATATCTTCCGGTATAATGCACTTACCCTGTCTGATTATTTTATAAGGATATTTGGTTACATCTAAAATTGTAGATGGCACACTGTTTTCAAGATCTCCACCATCAACGATAAGATCAACGCTTTTTTCGAAATTGGAAATTATTTCTTTGATTTTATTTAAGGGAGGCATACCACTCCGGTTAACACTTGTTGAAACAACAGGAACATTTACAATATTTAATATTTTTATAAGAAAATCATCTTCAGGAACTCTTAATGCAATTGTCCCTCCTGCAAGGGAATTAACAATCAGGGTAAGAGGACCTGGCCAAAGAGATAGTATTCTATTGTCGATTTTATCATTTGATATTTTGGAAAGTTTATCAGGAGAGCTTATAAGTTTTATAAAAGGTTTATTATCTTCTCTTCCCTTTATTAAACCTATTTTTTCTTCTGCTTCCGGAGTGCTGCAAACAAAACCATATATTGTATCACACGGTATTATTACTATACCGTTGTTCTTCAATTTCTCCGTAATCTTGCTTACTATATTTTCTGCTTTTTTTACTACCATTTTTCCCGGGTAACAATATACAGGAAAGAATATAAAATAACAATGAAAAAATAAGACTCATTGCCCTTATAAACTGGCTGTTATCTTTTTCTGATTTATTTATATAAATTATATTGCCCAAAGAATGGTAAACATCAGGTTTTTCAAGCCCTGCCAGAAATATTTTCTTTTCATCAGAAGCAATATAGCCCATTTCTCGAGCTTTTAATTTTATTTTTTCCATTGTATTAAAAGGTTTAAGTCTTTGGCTAAGTTCATTATTGATTTTTCTAAGTTCTGTAATATTTGAATTGACTTTTTCTTTGTATGAAGCAAGCTCTTTTGTTGCAAAAACACCTGTTTTCCCGTAAACAAGAGATAATGAGAGATATACAACTGTAAATATGTATACTGTTGCCAAAATACGGGATACGAAATTCATATATTTTAATTACGGCTTTTTTATCGATATTCTAAATAGCTCTTATCCTGAAAAAAAGTAATATATTCAAATATAATTGTGCTGTTTTTATCTAAAAATAGGATTTTAAAGGATCAGCATTGCATCGCCATAAGAAAAAAATCTGTATTTTTTATCAATTGCCTCTTTATATGCCTCTTTTATTGCTGAAATTCCTGCAAATGCAGATACAAGGACAATTAAAGTAGAGTCAGGAGTATGAAAGTTGGTAAAAAGGGAGTCAACGATCTTAAATTTATACCCTGGATAGATAAAAAGCGAAGTTTTCCCTTTTCCAGGAACAACTTTTCCATTAAAAATAGCAGATTCAAGTGTTCTTAATGAAGTTGTCCCTATTGCCACTATTTTTTTCCCATTATTCTTTGCATTGTTGATTATATCTGCGGTTTCTTCGCTTATTTCATATATCTCTTCATGCATTATATGGTTTTCTATTGCATCTGAATGTATTGGTTTAAAAGTCCCCATACCAACATGCAGTGTTATAAAAGTTGTTGTTATCCCTTTTTTCTTTAGGTTATCAAGTATTTCTTCTGTAAAATGGAGTCCTGCAGTGGGAGCTGCTGCTGAGCCTGTTTTTTCACAATAAATGGTCTGATATCTTTCGCTGTCAGAGAGTATATCTTCTCTTTTGATATATGGGGGAAGCGGTACATGACCATATTTTTCAAGATAAGCATCATCGATATTGCTGCTAAACTCAAGGATTATCCCTTTCTCATCTTTTTCGATTACAGTACATTTTATATTTGCTGGAAAAGTAAATGTTTTTCCTGGCTTTTGCTTTTTTAATTTGCTGCTTATTGCTTTCCACTTATTGCCCGAAACGTTTTCCAAAAGGAGAAATTCTGTTTTTGTTCCTGTTTCCGATAATCCGAATATTCTTGCTTTCCTTACTTTTGTATTGTTAAAAACAATAACTGTATTTTCATCGATAAAGTCAGAAAAGTTTTGTACTGATGAATGGGTGATCCCGACTTTCGTCGGGATGACGGATGGCTGCATCGGGATGACTGATGGCTGCATCGGGATGACTGATGGCTGCATCGGGATGACAAGAGGTTGCGTCGGGATACCATTCTCTATATCTCGACCTTTTGTCGCCGCGATGGATACAGCATCCGTGCCGCAGACAACAGAAGGGTTTGTGGTTGCAGCAACTGAGTCTCTTTTTAAAACAAGAAGCCGGCTAGTGCCCCTGTTTTCAGGAGGAAACTGCGCAATTAATTCTTCGGGAAGATCAAAATAGAAATCGCTGGTTTTCAATATTATCTTCTTTTATGACTATTTTAAGGTGATCGTATGCAAGCTGAGTTGCAACCCTTCCTCTTGGAGTCCTCTTTATCATTCCTAATTGTATAAGGTATGGCTCATAAAAGTCTTCAAGCGTTTCAACTGTTTCTCCAACAGAAATCGCAATTGTTTCTGCCCCTACTGGTCCGCCTGAATATTTGTTTATAATTATATCAAGTATTTGTCTGTCGCATGCTTCAAGCCCAAGAGGATCTATATTTAATTTCTCTAGACTATATTTTACAATACCTTCGCTTACAACCCCATCTCCTCTGATTTGTGCAAAATCTCTTACTCTGCGCAAGAGTCGGTTGGCCACGCGTGGTGTGCCCCTGCAACATGTTGAAAGCGCTTCTATTGCTTTTTCTTCGCATGGTATATCAAGTATTTTTGAAGAGCGTTTTAATATATTGATTATATCGGTCTGATTATAAAGATTCATTCTTATATTTATCCCAAATCTGCTGTATAAAGGACTTGAGACATTTCCGGATTTTGTTGTTGCCCCTACAAGGGTAAATGAGGGTAATGGTATTCTCACAGATCTTGCAGAGGGTCCCTGCCCTATTATCCAGTCAAGTTCAAAATCTTCCATCGCAATATAAAGCATTTCTTCTATTACTGGTTTAAGCCTGTGAATTTCATCAATAAAAAATATTGTATGGTCGTTGATCGATGTTAAAAGCCCTGCAAGGTCTTTGGGCTTATCAAGAGCAGGCGCAGATGTAACCTTAAACTCGCTTCCCATTTCATTTGCAAGTATATAAGCAAGAGTTGTTTTTCCAAGACCAGGAGGACCGCTTAGAAAAACATGGTCAAGGCTTTCTGATCTCTCTTTGGCAGCTTTTAAAAAAACTTTAAGGTTGTCTTTTATCTCATGCTGACCCTGAAAATCATCAAGAGATAATGGCCTTAACTTTTTTTCATTTACATCTTCTTCTTCAAACTCGCCTGAAAGCATTTTTGATTTTTTCATAATAAATTACTCACATGGAACTTAAAGCAATAATTGCTTTCTTTAGAATTGCTTTTTCTTTTTCAGCAAAATCAAGATTTTTGATATCTTCTTCTTTTGCAATAGTCTCTACTGTTTTTGCAGCTTTTCTGTAATCAAATCCCATATCAGTAAGAGCTTTTATAATATCGTTATATTGAGATGGAGTTGCGACTGTGTCTTGTTCTTTTAAAAGTTTTCCCCTCATTGCAAGGACAATTTTCTGTGCGGTTTTTTGCCCTATCCCCGGAAGAGTAGAAAGCAGTGAAATATTTTCACTGTCAAGAGCAGATATAAAATCATCTACAGAAATACCTGATAATATTTTTAATGCTTGTTTTGGACCAATGCCATTTATTTTAATAAGTTCAAAAAAAAGAGATCTCTCTTTTTTATCATGGAAGCCGTAAAGAGTAATATTATCTTCTCGAACATGAAGATAGGTCATTATCCTGGCGCTGTTATTGATCGAAGGGATAAGTGAAACTGATTTTGAAGAAGTATGAATTTCCCATTCGATTCCATTGTTTTCCAGATGAACAACAGAAGCTCCTTTATATGTAACTGTTCCAAAAATACTGTTAAACATTATTTAAAATCCCTATTGTTGCAGTGGCATATCGCTGCTGCAAGCCCATCAGAAGCATGGTCTGGTTTTGGCGCTTTTTCAAGCTTAAGAAGCAGTTTTACAAGCTCCTGGACCTGGTTTTTATCTGCTCGCCCATTTCCAACTATTGTCTGCTTGATTTTAAGCGGTGAGTATTCAATGGCAGGGATATTGCCCTGTGCGCAAATAAGATGGATTACCCCTTTTGCATGAGCAACAGGTATTGCGCTTATAGCATTTTTTGCAAAATAAATTCCTTCAATGGATACTTCATCGGGTTTATATTTGGATGTTATCTTTTTTAGTTTATTATAAATTTCCTTAAGGCGTACAGAAATATCATCTTCTGCGGATGTCTCAATAACTCCATGAGTTACATAGCTATATCTGCATTTATCATAATCAATAATTCCAAATCCTGTTTTCGCTAATCCGGGATCAACACCCAATACTCTAAGCAAAATAATACCTATTAATCTTTTAATTCAAAATTATCAGGGATTTCAAGGTTTGTGGATACAGACTGTACATCATCCTGTTCCTCAATCCTTTCAACAAGTTTCAGAACTTTTTCTGTTTTTTCCTCATCAAGCGCTACAGTAGTATCTGGTATATTTGATATATCGGACATCTCTTTTTCAAAATTTGCTTTAGTAAGAGCATCAAGCACTTTTATAAAGTTTTCAGGGGATGTCATTACTTCAATAGTTTCGCCAGCTGTAGCTATATCATCTGCACCTGCTTCAAGAGCAATTTCAATAATATCATCTTCCTTATATTTTGCTGAACTAAAAGTGATCATCCCTTTTTTCTTAAAAAGATATGAAACACAGCCAGATTCTCCCAGGTTCCCGCCACCTTTGCTAAGAATGCTTCTTACTTCAGCAGCTGTTCTGTTTTTGTTGTCTGTAAGAGCATCAATAAGAATAGCAACCCCGCCTGGTCCATAGCCTTCATAAGTTAATTCTGTATAGTTTACCCCTTCAAGGCCCCCTACTCCTTTTTTTACTGCCCTGTCTATATTGTCTTTTGGCATATTTGCTTCTTTTGCTTTAAGAATAGCAGTTCTTAATCTGGGATTTGCAGCTTCATCGCCACCACCCTGCTTTGCAGCAACAGTTATTTCTTTAATTATTTTGGTAAATATCTGACCTCTTTTTGCGTCATTTGCACCTTTTTTATGTTTTATGGAAGCCCATTTACTATGACCTGACATATCT
>WRCW01000029.1 GCA_009783755.1 Spirochaetaceae bacterium | reverse complement strand
TTGGGGAAAATCTCTTGAACTCATAGTTCAAGTGGGTTTCATTTGCAAAATCAAATAGACTTTGCATAAAGGAATCCCTTTGTTATGGTTTGTCCCAAGAGATTTCACTCTCCGCCCGAAATTTCGCAGGTTATTTTTCCTCTAAGACTTTCTCTATACAGGAAATTATTCTTTCAGTCAATTCTGATATTTCTTTTTCTGATTTTTTTCCCTTATATATTTCATCAGCAAGGTAAACAGAAGTCAAAATCGAAATTTTAAGAGGATCATGCATACCTGTACTGTTTTCTACCTTACTGGTAATAGTTTTCAGGTATTCAATAATTTCCTGCATATAAGCAGGATTTTCATCCACTTCTATTTTAAAGGATGTCCCAAGTAGCTTGATATCAATAAGGTGACTGTTCATAAAAATTAAAAAATATCTAACTGATTATTGTCACTTTTTGCTGTTTCATTTTGAGCGGATTGGTTTGATGGTTTTTTTTCTGTTGAGTTAGATACTGGTCTGTTTTGAGTTATTTTCGAATAGTTGATCTTTATTTCTTCTACTTCTTCATCAGGCTGGTCTTCTTTGTCTGATAAAGAGGTAGAATTATTCTGAAATAAGCTGCTCTCTTCTTTTTTAATTGCATTTGATTTTGAGCTATCTAAAGAAGCTACACTAGTTGCTGAAATATTATCCAATTCATCAAGTTGTTTTATTGCATTTGCAATGCCTTCTTCAAATTCAACCTGATTGCTTCTGTAATCAGATATGATCTGCTCCAATTCTTCAATTTTTTTATTGGCAGATTCAATTTCTGACTTAAGAATCTTATTCTCCTGCTTAAGAGCTTTAATAAGCTCTACAGTTTTGAATACTTTTTCTTCTAGTTTTTTAATTTGCTTTATTGATATCATACCTGTTTTGCTTTAGCTACCAAGGCAGCAAATGCTGCTTTATCTTCAATAGCCATATTCGAAAGAGCCTTTCTATTTATTATAATTCCGGCTTTATTAAGGCCTGAAATAAATTTTGAGTATGAAATACCCAGATTTCTGCATTCTGCAGATATACGGGTGATCCAGAGAGACCTGAAATCTCTTCTTCTCAATCTTCTGTGTTCATAGGCTGTCTGAAGTGCTTTTGCTACTGCATTTTTTGCAGTCTTAAACAAATTGCTCCTTCTTCCTCTGAAACCTTTGGCATGTTTTAATATTTTTTTCCTTCTTTGAAGTCTTCGTGTTCCGTCTATTGCTCTTGGCATTTTTTTCTCCTTCTGATTCCTGTTCTAAATTATTTTCCGTAAGGCATTTCTTGTTTAGCTCTTACTGTTTCCGGTTTTGAAAGAATTCCGCCGTGTCTTAAGCCTCTTTTCCTTTTAGAACTTTTTTTTGTAAGAATATGTCTTAGTCCCTGTTTTTTGTATTTAACTTTTCCGGTGCCTGTAAAAGAGAATCTTTTAGCAGCGCTTTTTCTTGTTTTCATTTTTGGCATAAAGCCTCTCCTCTATTTTTTTCCTTTAGGATTAAGTGTCATTGACATGAAACGCCCTTCCATCATGGGGGGCTTATCAAGTATATATTCACCATCAAGGAGGTTAAGCATCTTTAAAAGCACATCTTTTCCAAATTCAGTATGTGCAAGCTGTCTCCCCTTAAATCTTATAGTAACTTTTACTTTATTTCCCTCATCAAGAAACTCTTTTACATATCTTGTTTTAAACTGTAAATCGTGAGTTTCTATTAGCGGCTGCATCCTCACTTCTTTGACCTTTATAAGCTTTTGCTTTTTTCTGGTTTCTTTTAATTTTTTCTCCTGGTCAAAGCGATATTTCCCAAAATCAAGAATTCTGCATACTGGAGGAACTGCAAGTGGGGCAACTTCTATAAGATCAAGTCCTATTTCTTTTGCTTTTGCAAGAGCTTCAGCTATTGGAAAAACACCAAGCTGTTCTCCCTCCACACCAAGAAGTCTAACTTCCTTTACACGGATAGCTTCATTTATCCGCAATTCTTTTTCTTTTGCAGCCAATCACACCTACCTTTTAAAATATTTAAAAAAATATATCACTTCAAAAAAAAAGAGTCAAATGGTTCAGCACTATTGGACCCATAGATTGAATAAAACCCTGCCAAAAGGTTGCAAAAACAAATAATAGTTATTAAAATCAATCGCAATGTTATTATTTTTACTTCTTATTTTCCCAATAGCTTCAATCTGGATAATTTCAGAGGATCTGCTTATTAAACAGATGATTCTTGATCTTAGAGATTATTTTCTGTTTGGGATTTTATTTTTTATCCCTTCTTTGTTTTTTGTGAATATTTTAGTGGGTTTTTTTAGCCAAACCTATACTTTTTTAAATATATATTTTTACCATTTTCTTGCAGATTACTTCTTTTTTCAGTTTTTTTGTATTTTATCATGCATGATAAGGTACAGAAATAAGATGAGTATAAGTACTGGTGAAGGAATTACCCATTATTTTCTTTTTATGGCAGGTTTTTATACTGCTTTTACATTCTATTCTGCAATAAATAACTATAACAGTGCAGATTTATACACGCTTTTTATCAGACCTGTTGCTCTTTTATTAATGGCAGCCTATGCATCGGTTTTTCTTACCTTTAGAGATGCTGAAACAGGGGTAATAAAACACCTTTTTACTGCTTTGATCTCTATTTTGCCTGCTATTTTAGCTTTTGTGCCATTTTTCTTTTATATAAGATTTCCATTATTTTCTTTTATCATTATTTTTGTGATGACTATTCCAGGGTTCTATTTTTTGTATAAAAATAGAAACACATAGTTGTTATAAAAATACACCTATTAAAGTTCTTGTTTATTAGCTTCGTGTCAATGAATGTCTTAAATGCATCATTTTATCCAGAAAAGAGTTGTTCACTTTGATTATTCGTTTTATTATATTAGTGGTATAGTTGTCTATACAGCTAGTGTTATTATGGTAAAATTTTAAATATTAACCAGATCTGGAGGAAAAAATGGGATGTTGTAACAAAAATGATAATTTTGAAAAAGCTTTGGAAATAGGGCGTCCGCCAAATATTAAAAAGCTTTTTCCTAATTCAAGAGCACTTATTGTAAGCGGTAAAGTTATTGATAGAGCAATGATCACCAAGGGCAAAGCAATGACAATTGCTGCTAATGGAAGAAGCAGTTTTGTTATAAAAGGGACCTTGATGGCAGCTCAAAAGGCAAATGCAGCTGTTATAATTGAGATTGCAAAATCTGAAGGTGGCGCTTCAAGCTACTGCCCAATAAGCTACTGGAATATGGCAATGTATGTTGACCAGCTTTGCAATGAACTTGGTATTACTGTTCCTGTTGCAGTTCATGCTGACCATTATGGAATCAAGAGCGATAAAGACATTGCAGCAGCAAAAGTAGAAATTCCAAGTATGTTTGATGCAGGAATTACTTCAATAGCAATTGATGCATCACATCTTCCTGAAGACAAAAACCTTCTTGCAAATATCGAACTTAACAAATTTATACCTGCATGGGCAGGGCTTGAAACAGAAGTTGGAGAGATAAAAGGGGAGGAAGGGCTTTCAACACCCAAAGAAGCTGTTTTCCAGATTGCAGGACTCAATGCAAATGGCATATTCCCTGATTGGATTGCTTTAAATAACGGAACAACACATGGAATCGAAGAAAGAGATTCAGGAATTCAGGTTGAACTTACAGCAGAAATCCACAAAGCACTCGAAAAATATAATATGTCCGGAGCACAACACGGAACTTCCGGCAATAGTTCAGAAAAACTCAGAGCAATTGCTCAGCAAACCCATACAACAAAAGCAAATGTTGCAACAGCACTTCAAATGATTTCCTGGGGAGTTGAAGTAAATGACTACGGCAATGCAATTATAGACAAAGAAGGAAATTTTACAAAAGTAAAAGGTAAAGGGGCTTCCGAAGAGATGTGGGCTTCTGTTGTTGCTTATGCAAATGAAAAAGGGTGGAAAAAAGGTGATTATAAGAAGCTCAATCTTCCTTTTGAAAACAAATTTTGCGGTCAAACCAAGGAAATGAGAGACAGAATGGCAAAAGATGTTGAGGACTTTGTATATGGCATACTTGTAAATGTTTTTAATGCAAAAGATACTGCTCCTCTTGCAATCGATGCGATCCTTAAAGCAGGTTCTTATGATCTTGGACCAAAAGTTAAAAAAGTAGAAGATTCTGCAGAGTGGACTCCAGCTAAAATTACTGAAAAAGCAGCAAAGTTATCTACAGATAAAGGCCCTGCTGGAAATTTTGACGACTGATCCTTTTAATATATGCCCCCACAGAGGGGCATTTTAAATGTTTTTTATACAAAAATTAAAACTATTACACGAAAAGATTGTTCTTCCTCAGATATTTTTGCCTGTTATTATTACAGTAATTGCAATTTTGACGATTATTTTTACTTTTATAATTTTTGCTCAGAGAGTAATATTTATTTATGACCCTTATACGATAAAAATTTCAGGCTATAATATTTCCCAAATAAAAAGAACAGGGATCAGAAATCACGTTTTTGTTAAACCTATTGAAACAAAATTCGAGGATTTTCATAAAATTTATGAAAATTTAAGCGAAAAAGAGAAAGAAAAGAAAATTATTATAAGCGCATATCTTTATTCAATGCTTAAAGATAATGAGGAATATAAACTTTTTTTTAATAACAGCAATATATACATTTATGGTCCTCTTTTTGACTATGAGCAGAATGATGATCCAATATCTGTTTCCACTTCTATATCAAATAAAACAAAAATCAGCTATTTTTTCAGAGAAAGCAGGAATCTTGTTTTTTTTATTCCTGAACCAATATATCGAAAAGCAAATACTATTGAACCTGAGAGCACTCTTATATCTCTATTAACAGAAAACTTTGATTCCCTTGAAAATAATGGCAATGTTGTAAAAATGCCCCTTTCTGATAATGTGGAAAAAAGTACTCTTGTTTTTGAGAATGACGCAATAATTGTTTTATGCTTAAGAAAAATATCAACTGGTATTAAAAGCTTAATTACAGAATCAGAAGGAAAAGTTATTTTTTTTGATTATATTAACAACTATAATTTAAGAAATAGCTTTAATTTTAGCAAGGAAGCCTCTTTTTCCGCTTCTCTAAGTTATGATTATAAAGACACTTTAGATAAAATATTCAAAATTATGGGGGAAAATTCCGAAAAAGGAATAAACTATGTAGCTGTTTTTTCTTTCTTTCAAAAAAGAATGTAAAAAAACAGGGTAATAAATTATATTTGACAAAGAATCTTGTAAGAAATATAATTGAAATAAATAAGATAAAAGCGGTACTTTTCGCAAAAGGAGAAGATAATGAGACAAGCCAGCCTGGTTTTTGGCTTATTCATTCTGATGTCAATGCTACTCATTCTTCCGGTTGCAGCTGATGAAAAAACAGAAAACCTTATGTCAGTTGTTCTGGATGATTTTGACACACCGGATCAAAGTAACTGGATAGCTGTTGGTAGTAAATTTACTACTGAAGGTTTTCCGAAAATAGCTTTCCCAACAGCTTGGCCCGAGGCATTGTATGGAGCCAATAAAGAAGGTAATGATTATAAAGTTCTGGGTGTATGGGGCAAATTCGACAGACAGGGATATAATTATATTGAATTAATTCCTGACAGAAAAAATAATAAAGATGAATTCATTGGAATTCCTATACCTGGGAGAATAAAAATGTTGGATTTGTGGGTGTGGGGATCTCAGTATGATTTTTATATGGAAGCCCACTTAATGGATTACAGAGGTTTTACACATGTTCTTAATCTTGGCAGTATAAAGCATGAAGGATGGAGAAATCTTAGGGCTTTTATTCCTTCTTCAATACCACAAGGGAGAAAATATGTACCTCAGCATGAGCCATTACACCTTACCAAGCTTGTTATATGGACAAAACCATGGGAAAGAGTTGATAATTTTTATGTATATATTGACTACCTCAAAATACTCTCAGATATGTTTATAACAAGATTTGATGGCGAAGATCTTGCAAATCCTGAAGTTGTAGAAAGAATATGGGGTTCTGACAATAGTGGTGGGGGAGGGAAATAATGAATAGTTTGACAAAAAAAATAGTTATTTTTTTATTGATAAGTATTCTTCCCTGCATGGTATTTGCCCAAAATCAAACACAGGGCAGAAATCCTGGCGAACCTAATCCAAATAGTATTGGCATTAATTCTGCGCAGCAGAAGCTTAAAGAAGTATCAGTAACCAAATTTGAAGATCCGGCTTTTTTTATGACAGCAATGTCCCGTGATCAGGGATATGTAACTAAAAGAAGACTTCCTGGATCTCCTATTGAGAAAAAACCAATTGAAGATGAAGAACTGCATGGAATAAATGAACAAGATATATATGTTCTTGGTCTTAAAGTTCATTATGATAGAAGGGGAGTTCACCAATTTGCAGTAATGCCTACCCGTCCTATACCAATTCCGGGAATAACAAAAACAATTTCTGTTTGGGTTGCTGGAAGAAATAATAATAATATTTTAAATATAATTCTTTTGGATTATCATAATCAGCCTAAAGAACTTGTAATGGGAAAACTTAATTTTTCTGGATGGAAAAAGCTTACAGTTGCTGTTCCTCCGGAGATTGTTCAAAAAGATTTTCATTATCCCAATGTAAATGGACTAAGATTTGGCGGATTCAGAGTAGATTGCGACCTTATTGATACTTATGGGGTATATTATATCTATTTTGACGATCTTAGAGCTGTTACTGACCTCTTTTCTGAAGAGAGCAGAGATGTTGATGATATGTCTGATGGTTGGTGATCAATTTTAGAAATATTTGAACCCCGGTTTAAGCCGGGGTTTTTTTTTGAAAGAATATGGTTTTTACTTTGACCATGGGTGCTACTGGCTATTTGTTTTTCCAAAATCTGCCTTTTTATTATATTTCAAAAAATTACTAAATATGTTATAATTAAAAGGTTATATTTTTGTGCAATATTAGCAAAAAGGTATCCTGATTTATCCTGATGCCAATATCAGAAAAAGGCAGCATAATGAAAGAAGTCATTAAGACAAAGTATGAATTATGTACGGGCTGTAACAGATGTGTACGGGAATGCCCGATGGAGATGGTTAACATAACCTACCAGGATGAAAATGGCAATATTAAAGTCAAAGTTGATAATACAAAATGTATTGCCTGCGGCATGTGTATTTCTGTCTGTACTCATAATGCAAGGTATTATGAAGATGATATAGAACTTTTCTTTAATGACTTATTAAGCGGCGCATCCATATCGCTTATTTCCGCTCCTTCCATAAGAACAAACATACCTAATTTTAAAAAATTATTTACATATCTTAAAAACATTGGTGTTAAAAAGATCTATGATGTTTCATTGGGGGCCGACATCTGTATCTGGGCGCATGTAAGGTATATTGAACAAAATGATTATTTGTCCATAATTACCCAACCCTGCCCATCAATAGTCTCATATTGTCAGATTTATCAGCACGATTTGATAAAGCATTTATCTCCAGTACACAGCCCTATGGCATGTATTGCTATCTATATGAAAGAATATGAACAAATTAGTGACAGGATCGTTGCTCTTTCTCCATGTATATCTAAAAGAATAGAATTTGATGAAGTAAAAACAATTCATTATAATGTTACCTTTTCTAAACTTCTCCAATACATAGAAAAGAATAATATTGTACTTCCGGAGGAAGAAAGTGAATTCGACCACTATGAAGGTGGTTTCGGATCACTATTTCCCATGCCAGGAGGACTAAAAGAAAATATTGAATATCATTTAGGAAAACAAATTCACATAGAAAAATCTGAAGGGAGAAATGTATATCAAAAACTGGACAGTTTTCAAAAAACTTCGGATTCATTTTTACCACAGATATTTGATGTTTTAAATTGCAAAGAAGGGTGCAACTCAGGTCCTGGTTGTTTGGGTGAGAATAATTTTTTTGAAACCTGTGCTGCTATGGCAAAAAACAGGAAAGCAGTATCAGATAGCCATAAAAGGGAATACTTTACCAATTTATACAAATCATACGACAATATATTGGAACTCTCTCATTTTATGAGGAAATATGAGCCAATTTATACACAGTTATATCAGATAACGGAAAATGATATCATGGAGGCTTTTAAACTCCTTAATAAAAATGATTATGAAAAGCAAACTGTAAATTGCGGTGCATGCGGCAGCGACACATGTTACAATATGGCAAGGAAAATAGCCCTCAAGGTCAACATTCCTGATAATTGCATTATAATGGCTATGGATAATGCCAGAATCGAACATGAAATAAATCTTTTAGCATATAAAGAAAATCTCAGGCAAACAAAAGTAATAAGTGAAATGTTGGAACGGTTTGAAACGATTTGGGATAAAGTTGAAAGCGGAATAGTTATGATAGATGCAGAGACCCGTCAAATTTTGGATGCTAACCCTGTTGCTGTCCGCATGTTTGGAGCGGAAAAGAGCGATATCGTAGGAAAGAAGTGTCACCATTTTATTTGCCCTATAGGTGAGAATTTATGTCCGATTATTGATGGGAACTATACTATTGATCGCTCAGAAAGAGAATTTATAAATTCCAATGGCAAAAAGATTCCTATTATAAAATCAGTATCAAAAATAGATTATAATGACCGGCTGGTAATTCTGGAGAGCTTTACTGATATATCATATATAAAAGAAGCAGAAGAGCAAGTGCGCTTGTTGCATATAACTGAACAAGCAAACCAGGCAAAGAGTGACTTTTTGTCAAAGATGAGTCACGAAATCAGAACTCCTATGAATGCAATAAGCGGAATGACTCAAATCGCAAAAAAAACCAATGATGTGAGCAAACTGAAATATTGCATGTCTGTAATAGAAAATTCTTCTAATCATTTATTGGGGATTATCAATGATATTTTGGATATGTCTAAAATAGAAGCAGGAAAATTAACACTTGAAAACCTTCCAATAAACATTGAAAAAATACTTATGAAGGTGTGTAACCTCATTATTGAAAAAATCGATCAGAAGAATATAAAATTCAATGTTATCTTAAACAAAGATATGGGAATAAATTTCATTGGAGATGGTTTGAGGATATCTCAGGTTGTTACCAATTTATTATCAAATGCTGTTAAGTTTACACCAGATGAAGGAAAAATAGAGATTGCAGTCCATGAAGTTCAAGTGGAAGGTGATTACAGTATTCTTAAATTTTCAGTTTCAGATACAGGTATTGGAGTAACTGATGAACAGAAAAACCGTTTGTTTAAACCTTTTGAACAGGCAGAAGGCAGTACAGCAAGGCAGTTTGGTGGCACAGGCCTTGGGCTTGCAATCTCAAAAAATATTGTAGAAAAAATGGATGGCAATATATGGGTTGACTCAACTCCAGGCAAAGGCAGTGTGTTTTATTTTGATGTAAAACTTAAACGTCTTGAAAAACAAGCAGATTCTGTACTTGTAGGCAGCATAAAGCCATCTGATGTCAATACACTTGTTATTAGCGAAGATAACAAAGAAAGAGAATATTTTATTTCTATAACTAATAGTTTTGGCATAAAAACCAGTGAAGCTGATAGCGGGTCACGAGCGCTTGACCTTGTAAAGTCTGCAAAAACATCCGGAAAATACTTCGATGTTATTTTTATTGATTATAATTTGACAGATATGGAATGTATTGAGAGTATTAAAAAAATCAAGGAAGAAACAGATGGAAATAGCACTATTGTTATTATGATATCATTTTTTAAATGGCATAAGATTGAAAAAGAAGCGTTTGACATTGGCGTTAAAAGGTTTATACCAAAACCATTTTTCCCATCTGCGATTTTTGATTCTATAAATGAAATAATAAGCTCTCCAAGAAAAAGTTTACATATTAATGATAAAGCAGAAAATATAAGCGATATGCCGGATATGCAAAACTTAACGATATTATTTTCCGAGGATATTGAAATAAACAGGGAGATATTTATTTCATTGCTTGAGGAGACAAAGGCAAAAATAGATATTGCTGAAAATGGATTGATTGCTGTTCGAAAATTTAAAGAAAATCCGGACAAATACAATGTAATCATTATGGATATTCAAATGCCTGTTATGAATGGTTATGAAGCCACAAAGACAATTCGTTCTCTTGATATTGAAAGGGCAAAAACAATACCAATAATAGCGATGACGGCAAATGCGTTTAAAGAAGATATTGATGCATGCCTTGCAAGTGGTATGAACGATCATCTTGCAAAACCGATTGATATAAATGCAGTTATAGGTAAAATATCATTATATTGCGGGTTATCTGAAAAAAGTAAGTAAAAACGCTTAATAAAATCTACCTTTTATTATTATATTATACTGTGAGACAAAACCCTAAAGCAGAAACTGGGAGTATTTAATGAGAAACTATACAAAAAATATGTCAAAATGGTTGGGTCAGCAGCTAAATAAAACGAACTTAAATTTGCGAACTAAGCTTATCATTATTTTTCTTGTTGCCAAAGTTATCCCAATTATTTTGATTACAATTGTTGCATGGATCCAGTTTACTATGCTTGGCCAAATGCTTCGTGACATAGCTGTCACTGACTCGTCAAAAGCCCTGAATGATAGCGCTATTGAAAATATTGAAAGAATGACCACCGATACAGCAGAAGCAGTTGCCCGTTTTCTTTATCAACGTGACGAAGATATTCTTTTACTTTCTAAAATGACGCCTTCAGATAAAACATATAGAATTTTTTCTGAAAACAGAAACAGCCCCCTGATTCAAAAAGGTCAATGGGTTCTGGCGCCGGATAAAATGTCATGGGTATTGCCACATCCTTATGTTTACTCAGGAGCAGAGGGAAAATCTTCAAACAAAGAAAATAATGAAAATGATGCTTTTAATTATAGACCAGCAAATTTTTTTAAACAGAAAAATGTACCACTATACGATGAAGTAGCGTTTATTGATCTGCATGGAAATCAAGTCTATAAATATGTTTCTCCGGATTCACCAAAAAACAATTATCCCATGGATCCAAATAAGCATAATATATCAATTAAGGCAAATACCTATGTAAAGGCTGAAAATTATTTTGAGCAATTAAAGAAACTTAAGCCAGGAGAAATATATGTGTCTGATGTAACAGGGGCATATGTTGGTTCCAACTATATAGGAATGTATACTCCGCCTGTTGTGGAAAAAGCTGCCGCTACCCGCGGGTATGACATAGAATATAATCCGGAGAAGCAAGCATACGCAGGAAAGGAAAACCCCAACGGGAAGCATTTTGAGGGTATAGTGCGATGGGCAACTCCGGTTACAGGCGATAACGGCACTATTATTGGTTATGCCACATTTGCTTTGAACCACGATCATATTATGGAATTTGTGGATTATATTACCCCCATGAAAGAACGCTATACCGAACTTCCCAGTGCTTTTGAAGGGAATTATGCATTTATTTGGGATTATAAATGCCGCAGCATATGCCACCCAAGGCACCACTCCATTGTTGGTTTTGATCCCAATACAGGATCACCAGAGATTCCCTGGCTGGAAACATCAATATATGAAGCATGGCAGAGCAGTGGAATAGAAAAATGGAATGATTTCATTCTCTTATGGCCTCTTTTTGACCAACAGTCACGAAGTAAGAAGCCGCATCCGCAGCTTACAAAAAAAGGTCTTGTAGGTCTTGATGGACGTTATCTAAATAATGCTCCGCAATGTATTGGCTGGATGGATCTTACAGAAAGCGGAGGATCAGGTTCATTTTACATTCTGTGGAGCGGCATTGAAAAGCTCACCACTGCCGGTGCAATACCTTATTATACTGGACAATATGCTCCTTCAAAAGAGAACAATTACTCCAAACGTGGTTTTGGCTTTGTTACAATTGGAGCTGGTCTTGAAGACTTCAATAATCCTGCTCTTATCACTGGAAAAAAACTTACTACTGCTATTAATAACAATATGGCAAAAAATTCTTCAATACTGATTGTAATGAGCTTGTTGTTAGTCATAATGGTAGTTTTGATTGCCGTTATACTTTCATCTTATCTTACAGATAACATTCAACTGATTATAAACGGAATAGCCATGTTTAGATCCGGTGTACGCCATTTTCGTATCAATTCAATAATCAAGGATGAGTTCGGTATACTTGCCAATTCATTTGACGAAATGGCTGACAGTATAGTAGATAGCGTAACTGAATCTCTTTCAATTATTGACATGAACCATAAGATTATTTATATGAATGAGATTGCACTTCGCTTTAAAGGAAAGACTTTAAAAGAACTTAGCGGTACCTCATATAATGATATAAGCATTTACCCTGTGGGTTCAAAATATTGTCCCATTACTGCTTTGTTGGAAGAGAGAGAATCCGAAGTATTTTACAATGAAAAAAATGGGCATTATTACAAAGGAAACGCGAATTATTTGCTGGACAAAAAAGGCTACAGGATAGGATATATCATCATAACAAATGATGTCACAGAGATTGAGACTGCCAGGCATAAGGCAGAACAGGCAAACCGCGCCAAGAGCAGCTTTTTGTCCAATATGAGCCATGAGATACGTACGCCTATGAATGCCATTATTGGCATGACCTCTATTGGGGTAACGGCACCAGACATTGAGAAAAAAAATTATGCTTTAAAAAAGATTCAGGATGCTTCAACGCATCTATTGGGAGTAATCAACGATATTCTGGATATGTCTAAGATAGAGGCAAATAAATTTACTCTCTCTGCTACGGAGTTTGTATTTGAGAAAATGCTTCAGAGAGTGGTGGATGTAATAAACTTCCGTCTTGAGGAAAAACATCAGAATTTATCTGTTCGTATTGATAATGCCATACCTCACACTTTTATAGGCGATGACCAGAGGCTTGCCCAGGTTATTACAAATTTACTTACCAATGCAGTTAAATTTACTCCGGAGTGGGGCTCCATAAAATTAGAAGTAAAACTGCTATCTGAAAAAACCAACATGTATACAATATTGGTAAATATTACTGATACCGGTATTGGGATAAGCCCTGAGCAACAGTCACGATTGTTTAATTCCTTTGTGCAGGCAGAAACCAGTACCACACGCAAATATGGAGGCACCGGGCTTGGTCTTGTTATTTCCAAGAACATTGTTGAAATGATGGATGGAAGCATATGGGTCAATTCCGAGCTTGGGAATGGTTCAACATTCTCGTTTACAGTTTGTCTTGCCAGAGGCAAGGATGAGCAAAAAAGACTGCTTGCCACAAAGTTGAATTTGAAAAATATACGGATGCTGGCGGTTGACGATGATCCGGATGTTCTTTTCTTTTTTAGGGAAACAGCTAAACAAGTGGATATTGTATGTGATACAGCGTTATCAGGAGAGGAAGCTATTTCGCTTATTTCTAAAAATGGCCCTTATGACATATATTTCATAGATTATGTTTTGCCGAAAATGGATGGCATTGAACTTGTGCGTGTTATGAATGAAAAGGGTATAGATAATTCTGTAGTTATTATGATATCTGCAACAGATTGGAGTGCTATACAGGATAATGCGCATAAGGTTGGCATAAACAAATTTATTTCTAAACCTTTATTTATGACATCTATCATAGATTCTATAAATGAAAGTGTGAGTGAACAGATGCAGAAACAGCAAAGCCAGACAGAACCTGAAAAAACATTCAAAGGGCAGAGTATTCTGCTGGCAGAGGATGTGGATATTAATCGTGAGATAGTGATTGGTCTGCTTGAACCTACAGAACTGCAGATAGATTGTGCAGTAAATGGTGTTGAAGCTGTAAAAGCATTTATGGAAAATCCCTCAAAGTACAAAATGATTTTTATGGATGTTCAGATGCCGGAAATGGATGGCTTTACTGCAACAAAAACCATACGTGAATCTGGCGTTGAGCAGTCAAAGAAGATTCCTATCGTAGCCATGACTGCTAATGTATTCAAAGAAGATGTTGAAAAATGCCTGGCAGCAGGTATGAATGATCATATAGGCAAACCAATTGCTCTTGATGAAGTTATGGAAATATTAGATAAATATTTAGAGAAAAACTGATTTTCCAAAAAGAGGGTTAAGCTGATGTATAATGTTAGGAAACAGTGCAAAACAATATTTTTTTTAATATTTTTTTTTATTATGGCAATCTGTTCACATGGACAGAATTCATTAAGCAAAACAAATGAGTTCTCTCCGGTTTTTGTATATCCCGGAGTGTATAAAACAAGAACTGTATATAATCTTAGAATAAGAGAAAATAATATTTATAAAGGGGCAGTGTATAGGGAAATAAGGGAAAAATACTCACTTGTTTCAGATACTCCTGCTGAAAAAAGATTTGCAGGAACAACTTATATTTTTGAAGAGCTGAAAGCAGAAGGAAGGGATATTGCCAGGAAAGTGGACAACATTATTGATGGAAGTTTTACAGTAACCAGTGATGGCAATATTAAAAGAGCAGATGATTCATATTTTCCACTTATCACAGGATTTCCTGTTTATCCTGAAAAACAGAACTTTAAGATTGGCGATAAGTGGAGAGCTGCAGGAGATGTTTTTGTCGACCCTTTAAAAAAGAATCTGTTTACAAAAATAAATTTTCTGTGCGAATACACATATACAGGGATAATTCAATATAAAGGTGTTGATGTATATGCAATATCTGCCCAATATGCAATGAGATATAATAAAGGAGATGATCCGTTCGGGGACAAGGATTTGGAAAAGGTTTCAGGTTCCCACAAAATTACAATTTATCTTACAACAGAAGACGCTCTTCCATTTTTTTTACAGGATAATATCGATGATATTTATACATACCCCTCTTTGGCAGTTTCAGTAAAAGGGTTTTCCCATACATGGTATTCTGATGTTGTTCCAATGAAAAGAGATATTATAAAAAAGGATGTTATAGAATCAATAATCAAAAGCTCGCTGGATAGCAAGGATTTCGAAATTAAAGAAAAAGAAGAAGGGATATCGTTATCTACCAATAATATCCATTTTGTTCCAGATAAAGCAGATCTTTTACCTGGAGAAGAAAAGAAAGTAGAGATAATATCATCAATATTGAAAAAAATACCTGACAGGACTTTTTTGGTCACAGGTCATACAGCAGACATAGGCACTCAGGAAAGTCAAATAGAACTTTCTGTAAAAAGAGCTGAAAAAATTGCCGAGCTTCTCAAGAGAAGCGGAATAAGCGGAGATAGAATTATTTTTACAGGTAAAGGCGGAAGCGAGCCTGCTGCTGATAACAGCACAGACGAAGGAAGGGCAAAAAACCGTCGCGTTGAAATTATTATACTGGAAGACTGATATAATATCCACGTGGTTTTACGTTACCACGTGGTTTTTTAATCACCCCATTGGAAAATGTGAAACATTCCAACAGGAGAATCGTCACCCCGTTAAGAATTGCGAAGCACCCCCCGATAGGTGGGGCGGGGTCTAACAAGACAAATTATTTCTTTATCGAATAAAAAGCTTTTTTACCCGGATAAATCGCTACATTTCCAAGCATCTCTTCGATTCTTAAAAGCTGGTTATATTTTGCAAGCCTGTCTGATCTTGAAAGTGAACCTGTTTTTATCTGTCCTGTTTCAAGTGCAACAGCAAGATCTGCAATAAAACTATCTTCTGTTTCTCCGCTTCTGTGCGACATAATTGATGTGTAACCTGCTTTTTTAGCCATTTCAACAGCTTCAAAAGTTTCTGTAAGGGTACCTATCTGGTTAACTTTTATAAGAATTGAGTTTGCAACACCCAATTCAATACCTTTTGAAAGTCTTTTTGTATTTGTTACAAAAAGGTCATCACCTACGATTTGAACTTTTTTGCCTATCTTGTCTGTAAGGAGCTTCCAGCCATCCCAATCATCTTCTGCCATTCCATCTTCAATAGAAATTATAGGATATTTGTTGCACCATGATGCCCAATAATCAGCAAGCTGAGCAGATGTAAGCTCTTCTTTTGTAGACCATTTAAGAACATATTTATTTTTGTTTTTATCATATAGCTCGCTTGTAGCAGGGTCGAGTGCGATAAAAATATCTTTTCCCGGAACATAACCTGCTTTTTCAATACTTTGCATAATTACTTCACAAGCTTCTTCATTGGATTTAAGGTCTGGCGCAAAGCCCCCTTCATCGCCAACTGCTGTTGAATATTTTTTTTCTTTTAATATTGATTTCAGATTGTGAAAAACTTCAGTAATCATCCGGAGCCCTTCTCTGAATTCTTCAGCTCCTACTGGCATTATCATAAATTCCTGAAAGTCCACAGAATTATCTGAATGTGCCCCTCCGTTTATAATATTTGCCATTGGAACAGGGAGTGTACATGAATGGTATGTTCCAAGGTATTTATAAAGAGGTAAGCCCTGATGTTCAGCTGCAGCTCTTGCAACAGCCATAGAAACACCAAGTATGGCATTTGCTCCAAGATTGCTTTTATTTTCTGTGCCATCAAGTTCGATCATTGTTCTGTCAATTTCAACCTGATCAAGTGCATCAAGC
>WRCW01000028.1 GCA_009783755.1 Spirochaetaceae bacterium | reverse complement strand
ATAGTGGATGTATGTAATATTTCCCTGTCTGTCGCATGAGACCACCATACCCATATGAGTAAGAAGGTCATCATCCTTTTTGTTTCTATTTCTGTCAAAAGTGTTATCCCAGAAAATTATATCACCTGGTTCCGGAAGATATGTTTTTTTAAGAAGTTTCCTCTCTTTAAGAGTAGCATAAATTCTTTCAGTCCCTGTTCCGCTGTAGTGAGGGTAATATTTCTGCAAATCGATTCCAGCATAATAATAAATTGCAGCTACGATTCCTGAGCAATCCATGTTAAAACTTCTGCCTCTTGCAACAAGATTTTTTGCTCCCTTAAATAGTTCAGCCCCTTCAATAAGTTTCTTCCTTATACTTTCAATCTCTTTTGCGCTTTTTCTTTTGATAAATTTATTTGTATCTGTTTTAGCAGCGTTATCAGTGGTTGCCCTTTTTCCCACTGTGTTTTCCGAATAACCAGGAAGCATTGCGCAGGAAGCAAGGAACAGAGATAAAATCATAATAGAGCAAATAGCGATAATTTTATTCAATTACTGTTCCTTTGCGGCAGGGGTCCCCGAAGGCTGGGAAGTCATTCCTGTTCCTATCAAATATGTTTCAAATGAAATTTTTCTTACAGCATCAGGTTTAAATGTTTTAACATTTTTAAACATTTTTTTCATTTGTTCCATAATTTTTTTCTCTCCGCCGCCCTGGAATATTTTTATAACAAGGTTGCCCCCTTGGCAAAGCATATTTTCTGCCAGAGCTATAACTGACTCTACCAGTTGCAGAGATCGTTCAGTATCTACAGTCCTGTTGCCTGTTGTGGAAGGGGCTGCATCGCTTAAAATAGTTTTATAAGGCCCTTTTTCTTTGATTTTAGCCAGGGTCTCTTCTGCAAACGCATCTCCCTGCAGAAAGATAAAATTGCTCCCTTTATAATTAATTTCCATAGGGACAATATCTACAGAAACAAGAAAACCCCCTTTAAGTTCTTTAAGAACATAAAGGCTCCAGCTTCCCGGAGCTGCACCAATATCAAGTATTCCCGAAGATTTATCTATGATTTTGAATTTTTGCTGAATTTCCATCAGCTTATATACAGATCTGGCGGGATACCCCTCTTTTTTTGCTTTTATGGCATAATAATCATTTGTATGGGGATTATCTTTTTTGCCCATATTGACTTATTTCTATTTCCTTTTAAAGTATATTTATGATCAATGATTATAACCTCAGGCTGAAAAAAATAGAAGAACATCTTTATACTGTTCTGCCAAAACAAAAAAATTATTCTAATAGCAGTTGGGCTGCAAATACAGCGGATATTTCTGAAAATAGTTTTAGCAAAAGTTTTTTGGAATATATTTGTAACATTAATATCCCTTTGCTGGATCTTTTGGAGAGAGGCGGTAAAAGATGGCGTCCAATGCTTATGCTCCTTTTATATGAGATTAAAAACAGCGATATAGAAAAAATAGTTCCTTTGACCCCTTTGGTGGAGTTAGCGCATAATGGCAGCTTAATTGTAGATGACATTGAAGATAATGCTGATTTAAGAAGAGGAAAACCAGCAATACATATATTGCATGGTATTGATATGTCTATTAATAGCGCGAATTTTTTGTACTTTCTTGCTTTTAATGCAATTGATAATTCTGATTTTAACGATATGCTAAAATATTCATTTTATCATTATTATACAAAAGCAATGACTCATCTCCATATAGGGCAGGGGCTTGATATACAATGGCATAAAGAGCATTCTTTTTTTCCCAAGGAAGAAGAATATTATCAGATGTGCAGATTCAAGACAGGAGCGCTCTCAAGGCTTTCTGCAGAGATTGCTCTCTCAGCTTCCGGTGGAACGCATAAAGAAATAGATAACGTATCTTTTGCATGCGAAGAGATGGGGGTGGGGTTTCAGATCCTTGATGATGTAGTAAATCTTACCAAAGGCAATCCAGGTAAAAAAAGGGGAGATGATATTATCGAAGGGAAAAAAAGTCTCCCTGTAATACTTTTTTGCCAGGATAAAGGGGATATAGAAGAGCTTGCTTGTTGTTTTAATGATGCAGCAGATACAGATATAAATAAGAAAGAAAAAGCTGTTGAGAAAGCAATCAATCTTCTTGAAAAAAGTAATTCTATAGAAAAAGCAAGGATAAAAGCTCTGGAGATTTTAAAAAGTTCGGCAAAAACAATTGAAAGTAAATATGAGAAATCAACAGCAAGGGATCTTATTTCTTTTATCTTTGATTCTTTTAATTAAAATGCTGGCTGGAACTTATTTTGGTGAAGGTCTTGGCTGGTATAATATAGCACAAGGTGGAATGTTATGAAAAATATTATTAAAAAACCATTTGCTTATAGTTACAGCAATTTTGCTTTATTCATTATTGCAATCAATTTGCTTGTTTTTCTTTTAACATCATTTAACCGCAACTATATGGCTTATTTGGCAATGAGACCTATTAATATTATTAATTTTCAAGCCTACTGGCAGTTTGTGACATATATGTTTACACATGCAAATTTATCCCACATACTTTTTAATATGCTTGGCCTTTTCTTTTTTGGTTTTTCAATTGAAAGAAGAATGGGAAGCAGGGAATTTCTCCTTTTCTATTTTTTCTGTGGTATTGGAGCAGGTATTTTTTCTTTCTTTTTTTATGTGACAACAGGAAATGTTGGAGTATTTTTGCTTGGAGCTTCCGGGGCTGTTTATGCAGTTCTTCTTGCATATGCAGTGTTTTTTCCAAATGCAATTATATATATAATGGGAATTATCCCTTTAAAATCAACCTGGGTAGTAATTATATATACAGCTATAGAAATTTTTTCACAACTTGGTAACAGGTATTCAAGTGTTGCACATTTTACCCATCTTGCAGGATTTGCCTTTGCATACCTTTATATTTGGGTACGATTAGGAATCAATCCGGCAGATATTTTTTTCAGGAGAAGGTAACAGATTTTATCCATGAGCCGATAATATAAATAGGGCGTCTATCGCCAATTTCGGGAAAAAGGTTAATCTGTGATTTCTATAAGAAAATATTTAATTTTATCAATTTATTTAACTCTCTTTTGCTTTGGAGCATGGGCTCAGGTAAGAGATCTTCCTGTATTTAATAATGAATTCTGGTTTTTTGCTGAAAACAGCCCTGTATTCTATGTAATAGAAAAAGATCAGGATGAACAAAAAGAAGATATGAATAAAAAAATAAAAGATCTTCTGGATGAGGCTGTTTTTGTTTATTCAGGAATGATATATGGTTTTACTTTTACT
Source organism: Spirochaetaceae bacterium (assembly GCA_009783755.1). GTDB lineage: Bacteria > Spirochaetota > Spirochaetia > CADAEX01 > CADAEX01 > WQTU01. Next base: position 13,319 of record WRCW01000028.1, on the reverse strand, counting down.
TATACGCCCAGTGATCAAAAAAGAGGGGTAAAAGAAGAATTTTCAATAGTTCCTACTGCAACAATACAATATGGCGACCCTGCAATGAGTGTTAAAGCAACCAGAAAGGAAAAAGCAAAGACATTTGTAAGACTGGAATATAGATGTGAAAATCACCATCAGTCCTGGCTGAGTTACTGGAACAGCAGCACTTTTCCTGTTATTGGCGGATCCGGGACCAGTTTTGCAAGCGAAGGGGCAGCGTCAAGAATCGAAGCTATGGAACAGGCTGTAAAAGAGAGTGTGAGAACATACATGAGGGGAAGAATTCATAATAAACCCAGAAGCATAACAGGGAATTTTGTTTTTAAAGAAGTTCCTGTTATTAAGCAGGCCGCAGGATTATATACAGCTTCTGTTAAAATAAAAATTGATATCATGAATATCGAAACCTACAATTTCTTTTAGTTACGGAGATATTTATGGATATAATTCTCACAGGAACAGGTTCAAGGGATAATATTCCAGCTTTCAGGTGTGTTTGCCCTGTATGTGCCCAGGCTCGCGAAAGCAATGATAAAAAGCTAAAAAGAAAAAACAGCTGTGCTTTGGTTGTTGGTAAAAAGAAAGAGAAAATAGCTATAGACATCCCTCCTCAGTTTATAAGCCAACTTGAACAGTGCGGAATTAGTGATATTGAAATTGAAAATATTCTACTTACTAAAGGGCAAGGTGAGCATATACTTGGCCTTTTTTACCCATTTTCACTTAAAAAATCGCATGAGAGTGTTGTAAATTCCCCCATGAATGTTTATCTGGGAGAAGATGTTCTTAAATCAGTTACTTCAATATTTAAAGTCCCTGTACAACGTCAGGAGAGCAGGCTGGATGATCTTATTAAGTTAAATACTATTAAAGAGTACCAGGAATTCCATATAGGCGATATTGCAATAACAGCGCTTAAAACCAATGATAGTGTTGTACATAAAAGAGATTCTTTTGGTTATTGCTTAAGTGAAAAAGGGAAAAATTTTTATTATTTTGCAGTAGCAGCAAAGAAAATTCCTGATGCAACGCTGGCATTTATGAGAAACAAAAGGCCGGACTGTATAGTAATAGATTGTACCTATGAAAAAACAGGAGAAACAACTGGACACGGCGATATTGAAAGCGTTATTGCACTAAGAAATTTATTCCATACCGGAAGGATAATAATCTCCCATATTGACCACAGTAATCTTACTCCACTTGAGCTTTCGAAAATATTTGATGATGAAGGCATTGAAATAGGTTACGATGGATTTAAAATACAGCTATAGTTTTGTTTTATAAAGTGGCTGTACGGGGCACACCCAAAAAAATATACCGGAAAAGGTCTGGTGGTTTCTTGACACCTTTTTTTGCTCTCAATATACTATTGTTATTAGCTTATTCCAGCGAGGAGAAAAATCTTGTCAAAAGGTAAACCTCTAATTAGCCCCGAAAGGTGCAAGGGGTGTGCGCTTTGTGTTGATGCATGCCCAAAAAAAATTTTAAAAATGTCGCAACAGATAAACAAGAGGGGTGTTCATTATCCCGAATGTTTTGATGAGGGAAATTGTACTGCTTGTACTTTTTGTGCTATTATTTGCCCCGACATAGCTATCGAAATTGAGAAATTCTAGCAGGAGCCGGAGAAATCATAAATGAAAAAGAAAATACTGATGAGAGGAAATGAGGCTGTTGGTGAAGCTGCAATCCTTGCAGGTTGCAGGGCATATTTTGGATACCCTATTACCCCTCAGAACGAAATTCCTGAATATATGTCGATGAGACTGCCCGAAGTTGGTGGAGTCTTTGTCCAGGCAGAGAGTGAAATTTCTGCAATAAGCATGGTGCTGGGAGCATCTGCAGCAGGAGCAAGGGCAATGACTTCTTCGTCTTCACCTGGAATAGCTTTAAAACAGGAAGGGATTTCATATCTTTCAGGATCTCAGCTTCCATGTGTAGTTGTGAATATGATGAGAGGTGGTCCTGGACTTGGAAATATTGCAGGCGCACAAAGCGACTACTATCAGGCTACGCGCGGAGGTGGAAATGGTGATTACAATACAATTGTTCTTGCACCGGAAAATGTTCAGGAGCTTGCAGAATATACGATTAAAGCATTTGAGCTTGCAGATAAATATAAAGTAGTTTCAATTGTTCTTGGAGACGGGTATCTTGCGCAGATGTCAGAGCCTATTATACTTCCTGATCCTGTAAAATCTATACCTGAAAAACCATGGGCTCTTACCGGAGCAAAAGGGCGCGATCCTAAAATAATTGCTTCTTTAAGGCTTTCTCCTGAAAATTATCTTGAGCAGCATAATCTAGCTCTGCAAAAAGTATATTCAGAGATAAATAAAAATGAAGTTATTTTTGATTCACTTATGACAGATGATGCTGATTATCTTATTGTTGCGTATGGAACCTGTGCCAGAATTTGTAGACAAGCTGTTAAGATTTTAAGAAACAGCGGAATCAAGGCAGCTCTTTTCAGGCCAATAACATTGTGGCCCTTCCCATCAAAACAGATTGCAGAAGTTGCAAAAAAAGTAAAAAAAATACTTACAGTTGAAATGAGTATGGGGCAGATGGTTGATGATGTAAGGCTGAGTGTTGGCTGCAATAAGGAAGTTGATTTTTATGGAAGAGTTGGCGGTATGATTCCTGAGATTGAGAAAATTGTGGAAAGGGTAAAAAGCTATGAGTAAGATATATGAATTCCCTAAATCTATTAATAATGTGAATACCCATTACTGCGAAGGGTGTGGTCATGGAATTGTACATAAACTTATTGGTCAGTGTATGGATGAACTTGATATCACGGAAAATACTATTCTTGTTGCACCTGTTGGTTGTGCTGTATTGGCATATAAATATTTTAAGGTTGATGGTCTTGAAGCGCCTCACGGTAGAGCGCCTTCTGTTGCAACAGGGGTAAAAAGAGTTCATAAAGATAAAATTGTAATTTCTTACCAGGGTGACGGCGACCTTCTTGCAATCGGAACAGCAGAAACAATTCATGCTGCAAACAGGGGAGAGAAGATAACTGTAATTTTTATTAACAATGCAATCTATGGAATGACAGGCGGACAGATGGCGCCTACTACAATGTCAGGACAAATAACATCTACAACTCCCAGAGGAAGAGATACAAATGATGCCGGGCATCCGATCCGGGCTTGTGAACTTTTAAATACTCTTGAACAACCATACTATATTGAAAGATGCAGTGTGCATGATGTTAAGCATATTATTAAAGCAAAAACAGCAATAAAAAAGGCATTACAATATCAGAAAGAAGATAAGGGATATTGTTTTGTTGAAATTCTTGGGATGTGTCCAACAAACTGGGGAGTGGACTCCCTAAAAGCTGCTGAATGGATAAAAGAGGCAATGATACCATATTTCCCGCTTAAACTTTTCAGAGACAAAGGGGTGAGCTCAAATGCATAAGGAAATAATATTTGCAGGATTTGGCGGGCAGGGCGTAATTCTTGCAGGAAAAATTATTTGCATAGCTGCAATGATGGAGGAAAAATATGTTTCACATATTCCATCATACGGCGCAGAGATGAGAGGTGGGACAGCAAATTGTGGTGTTGTAATTTCTGAAGAAGAAGTTGCATCTCCGGTTGTTGAACATCCTGATATCTGTATTGTTTTAAATACTCCATCAATGGTTAAATTTGAACCAAGGCTTAAAAAAGGGGGGCTTCTTATTTATAACAGCTCTCTTATTAAAGATAAACCAAAAAGAACAGATATTGAAACTCTTGCAATTAATGCAAATGAGATATCAGAAAAGCATGGTTCCTCAAGAGGCGTAAATATGGCAGCGCTGGGTTTTCTTGTTAAAAAAGTTCCTGAGCTTGTAAAATTTGATTCTCTTACAAAGGCTCTTGATGAAGCTATTTCAGAAAGAAACAGGAAACATAATCCTGTTAATATTGCAATAATGACAGAAGCTTATAATCTACTATCATAATTTAAGGCTTTATGTGCTATAATAATGCAAAAAGCCGGATGCTCTGTGTGTGTCCGGCTTTTTTAATCTTTGGTATTTGAATTCTGTTGGAAAATTGCGCAGTACCACAGACAAGCAGGGCGAAATCCATATCAGGTAACGATGTTTGTATGGAAATAGAAAGAATATTGGTTTGCGTTGCATATAAATTTTAAATAGAGGAGGAAAAAAGTGGATAATAAAAACAAACTTGGAAGCAAAATAAAAGCTATCAGGGAAACAAGAAAAATTTCAATCGAAGACCTTGCAGATAAGGCAGGTATTCCTATTGAAGGTGTAAAGAAAATTGAAAATGGAGAACTAATACCAAGCCTAACTCCTCTAATAAAACTAGCCAGAGTAATGGGTGTAAGGATCGGTACTTTTTTGGATGATCAGGAAGATATTGGGCCAGTGCTTAACAAAAAAGATGAGAAAAAGAGTATTACAAGATTTTCAGATAAAGACACTCCGGCAAATTCTGATCTTGATTTTTATTCTCTTGCTGTTAACAAGGCAGGAAGGCATATGGAGCCGTTTCTTATTGATATATACCAATCCTCAGAAGAGGGATATAAATTATCTTCTCATGAAGGAGAAGAATTTATATATGTACTTAAAGGGGAGATCGAGGTTATTTATGGAAAAGATGTTTATGCGTTAGTTGAAGGAGATAGTATTTACTATGACTCTGTAGTTAAGCATCATCTTCATTCCAAAGGCGAATCTGCTGCAAAAATACTTGCGGTTTTGTATACGCCTGTATGATCCCGCGCTATATTGCGACATCGTGTCGCGGCGCGGGATCTCTTCGAGACATCCGTGTTACTACCTCGCGCTATATTGCAACATCCGTGTTGCAAAGGAGAAATAAATGTTTGAAGTGACATTAAGTAAACTTCTCAGGCAGAAGACTCAGGAATATCCAGATAAAGAATTTATAGTCTATTCTGACAGAGATTTAAGATTTACATATAAACAATTTAATGAAAGAGTAAGTAATCTTGCAAAAGGTTTTCTTTCTATTGGGGTAAAGAAAGGGGATCATCTTGGAATATGGGCAACAAATGTTCCAGACTGGCTTACAGTCATGTTTGCTGCCAGCCGTATTGGAGCTGTTTCTGTTACTGTAAATACAAACTATAAGCTGCATGAGCTTGAATATGTTGTTAAGCAATCAGATATTACAACTCTTTGTCTCTCAGATGGTTTTAGGGATAGTGATTATGTAGAAATGACTAATAAGCTTGTTCCTGAAATTAAAGAGTCTCAAAGGGGATACCTTAAAAGCAATAAATTTCCATTTCTTAAAAATATTATTTTCATAGGCCCGCAAAAACACAGGGGAATGTTTTCATTAGCTGAATTAATTCTTGTAGGGTCACATACAGAAGATGATGAAATGCTTAAAATTGAAAATTCAGTCAGTCATCATGATGTTGTTAATATGCAATATACCTCAGGAACAACAGGCTTTCCAAAAGGGGTCATGCTTACCCATTATAATATTATAAATAATGGTTTTTCTATCGGAGAACGGCAGAAGTTTAGCGCAGCGGAAAAGCTTTGCCTGCCTGTTCCTCTTTTTCACTGTTTTGGAATTACTCTTGGAGTTATGGCGCTTCTTACTCATGGAGGTACGCTTGTTATTCTTGAAAGCTTTGATCCTCTGCTGGTGCTTGCTTCTGTTCAGAAAGAAAAGTGTACTGCTCTTTACGGTGTGCCTACAATGTTTATAGCAGAACTTAATCATCCGATGTTTAATATTTTTGATCTTTCAAGCCTGCGCACCGGCATTATGGCTGGTTCTCCATGCCCAATGGATGTTATGCGAAAGGTAATAGATAAAATGAATATGAAAGATATTACAATTGTCTTTGGTCTTACAGAGTCTTCTCCCGGGATGACGCAGACAAGAGCCGATGACCCTATAGAGAAAAAGGTTGCAACAGTTGGCAAGGAATTTGATGGCGTTGAGGTAAAAGTCCTTGATCCGGAGACAGGAAAAGAGTGCCATACAGATATTCCCGGTGAGCTTTGCTGCAGGGGATACAATGTAATGAAAGGGTATTATAAAATGCCTGAAGAGACATCAATAGTAATTGATAAAGATGGTTGGCTCCATTCCGGAGATCTTGGCATCAAAGATAAAGATGGATTTTTCTCTGTTACAGGGCGAATAAAAGATATGATCATCCGTGGAGGAGAAAATATTTATCCTCGTGAAATAGAAGAGTTCCTCTATTTAATGAAAGGGATAAAAGATGTTCAGGTTGCAGGAATTGCTGATGAAAAATATGGAGAAGTAGCAGGAGCTTTTATTATTCCTGAAGAAGGAATCAAGATTACAGAAGAAGATGTATTTGATTATTGCAGGGGAAAGATTTCCCGTTTTAAAATTCCCCAATATGTATTTTTTATTGATTCATTCCCAATGACCGGAAGCGGAAAAATTCAGAAATACAAGTTGCGGGAAATGGGCAATGAGCTTGTTAAAAAAAGGAGAGAAAAGTGAACGAGAATGCAAAAATGATTGCGGAAAGGTTGAAAGGGCTTCGTGAAATTATGGATGTCTCCGTTGATGAAGCTGCACAAACTTGCAGTATTCCGGTTGAAACTTATATTGAATATGAAAAAGGGGAAAAAGATATACCTGTAAGCGTGTTGCACAGTATGGCTCATGCATACAATTTTGAACTTACAGCGCTTCTTACAGGGGAAGAACCTCTTATGAGTTATTATTCTGTAACAAGAAAAGGGAGAGGAATTGCGGTAGACAGGAGAAAAAGTTATAAATATCAGTCTCTTGCAGGCAATTTTAAGGGAAGAAAAGCTGAGCCATTTATCGTTACTGTAGAACCCAAAGAAAAAGAAGATTTAACTTTACATGGTCATAACGGACAGGAGTTTAATTATATTCTTGAGGGGAGGCTCCTGGTTATAATCGATAAAAAAGAATTGATTCTTGAAGCAGGAGATTCTATTTATTTTGATTCTACAAAACCTCATGGAATGAAAGCGCTTGATGGGAAAAATGTTGTTTTTCTTGCAGCAATACTTGAATAGGAGCTTTTAATGTCAATAATAAAAAAACTTACAACAAAACTTGATTTTACTTCTTATGAAGATTTTAGTAAAAATTTCAGAGTAAAAGTTCCTGAAAATTTTAATTTTGCATATGATGTTGTGGATGTGCTTGCCCAGGAGCAGCCTGACCTAAAAGCAATAGTCTGGACAAATGAAGATGGAGAGTACAGGGAATTTACTTTTGCTGAAATAAAAAAATATAGCGATCAAACTGCGGCCTTTTTTTCTTCGCTTGGAATAGGCAGGGGCGATATGGTAATGCTTATTCTTAAAAGAAGATATGAGTTCTGGTTTTCAATAGTTGCCCTGCATAAACTTGGGGCAATATGTATTCCTGCAACTCACATGTTGACTCCGGAGGATCTTGTTTATAGAAATAATGCAGCCAGCGTCAAGATGATCGTTTCTGTTGATAGTGATGAAGTAATAAAAAATATTGAACTCTCAAAGAAAGAATCTCCAGAACTTAAAACACTTGTTATATGCGGGAAGGAAAGAGATGGCTGGATCAATTTTAATAAGGGAATAGAAAATGCCCCTGTGTTTAAAAGACCTACAGGTAAAGACGCATCTGTAAACAGTGACGTATCGCTACTGTATTTTACATCAGGAACAACTAGTCATCCTAAAATGGTAACGCATGATTTTACATATCCGCTTGGGCATATTACAACAGCATATTTCTGGCATAAAGTAAAAAAAGGCGGGCTTCATTTTACAGTTGCAGATACAGGCTGGGGAAAAGCAGTATGGGGAAAACTTTATGGGCAGTGGATATCCGAATGTCCGGTTTTTATATATGACTATAATTCAAAATTTAATCCCACATTGCTTCTTGAGATGATAGAAAAATACAAAATAACATCATTCTGTGCTCCTCCGACAATATACAGGTTTATTATCAGGGAAGATCTTTCAAAGTACGATTTATCCTCCCTTGAGCACTGCACAACAGCAGGCGAGCCTCTTTCCGAAGAAGTATATAACGCATTTTATAAACTTACTGGATTAAAGCTTGCAGAAGGTTTTGGGCAAACAGAGACAACACTATCTCTTGCAAATTATGAGTGGATGGAAATGCGTCCAGGCTCAATGGGTAAACCTACTCCAAGTTATCATGTGAGTCTTTTAACTCCGGATAATGTTGTATGCGAAGATGGCGAAATCGGAGAAATTGTAATAAATATAGAAAAGGAACGGCCATCCGGTCTTTTTACTGGTTATTACAGAGATGAAGAAAGGAAAAATGCTGTTATTGTTGATGGGCTTTATCATACCGGTGATATGGCATGGAGAGATGAGGGTGGGTATTATTGGTTTGTAGGGCGATCTGATGATGTAATAAAATGTTCAGGGTACAGGATCGGCACCTTCGAAGTAGAAAGTGTTCTTATGGGGCATCCAGCTGTAGTTGAATGTGCAGTAACAGGAGTTCCTGATGAAATGCGGGGACAGGTTGTAAAAGCGACAATAGTACTTGCAAAAGAATACAAGCCGGGAAATGAAGAGCTTGCAGAAGATATAAAAGCATATGCGAAAAAAGTAACAGCTCCATATAAATATCCAAGGATCATTGAATTTGTTAATGAGCTTCCAAAAACAATTAGCGGAAAAATAAGAAGGATCGAATTGCGGGCAAAAGATAATTGAAAGCAGGAATAATCTAATACAAGGAGGAAGCGGTGATAGAAAAATTGGCATTTTCTCTTGGAAGGAATGATGAAGAACCCAATATAGAACTGGCAAAGAAGTTAGCCAAAACAGAAAATAGAAAAGGTATAAAAGAAATAGTTGTTGGGTTAAATAATTCAAAAGAACAAATTGCAAATGATTGCATAAAAGTCTTGTATGAAATTGCTGAAATAGCGCCAGCACTTATTTCGGAGTATGCTGTTAATTTTATTCAATTATTGAAATCAAAGAATAACAGACTTGTATGGGGTTCCATGACAGCATTGTCAAAAATCGTATCACTTAATCCTGATGAAGTATTTAACAATTTGGACATTATTATAGAAGCATATGAAAAAGGGAGTGTGATCACTGTTGATAACAGCATAACTGTTTTTGCTGAACTGGTAAGAGCTGGTAAAAAATATGAGAAAAAAGTTTTTCCAATTATTATAGAACATTTAAAAAATTGCAGACCAAAAGAAGTTGGGCAACATGCAGAAAGAGCTTTCATCTGTATAAATAAGACTAATTCACAACAATACAAAGAAGCAATACTAAAAAGACATGATCTGTTGACAGATGCGCAAAAGAAACGTGTGGATAAATTATTAAATAAAATTTAAAAACCATATCTGTCTGGTGGAATGGGCATATGGGCAAGCCTCTATATATAGAAGAAGTTTTTGTGATTTAAAAAGGAAAATTATGACTGAGGCAATAAAAGCAGTTGGACTGAAAAAGACCTTCAAGCCAAAAGGAACATCAAAACCAGTAGAAGCAGTTAGAGGGGTTACTCTGTCTGTAGAGCAGGGAGAGATTTTTGGTTTTTTGGGACCAAACGGCGCAGGCAAGACAACTTGTCAGCGTATGTTGACAACCCTGCTCTCTATAGATGGCGGAACAGCAACAGTTGCTGGTTTTGATGTTCAAAAAAAACCGCATGAAGTTCGTAAACGAATCGGTTATATCAGTCAGCTTGGAGGAGCAGATCTGCCTGCAACAGGGCGGGAAAACCTGACTTTAACCGGACGTCTTTATGGAATGAAACCAAAAGATATTACACAAAAAATCACTGAACTTAGCTGCATGCTGGACATCGAAGAGCTGCTTGATAGAATCGTAAAAACCTATTCCGGAGGCCAAAAGCGGCGGCTTGAAGTTGCGCTGGGTATTATCCACGATCCCCAGATCGTGTTTATGGATGAGCCAACTACTGGTCTTGATCCGCACAACCGGGCAAATCTCTGGGGACATATCCGCAAGCTGAAAGAAAAAGGTATAACCATTTTTTTGACAACACATTATCTGGAAGAAGCCGATGCTCTGGCTGACCGGCTTGCAATAATTGATTATGGAGAAATAGTAGCTGAAGGGACTCCTGGTGCGCTTAAGCGGCAAATTTCAGGAGATGTGATTCAGATGAAATTCAAAACAAAACAACCTGAGAATTTGTTTACAGGGCTCGATTTTGTAAACGAGAGCAACTGGCAGAAGAATTCAGCATTTCTCTATGTTAGCGATGGAGCAAAAGCTCTTCCGCATATTTTTGATTTACTGAAAGAACGGAACATAGAGCTTGAAACAATATCATTGTCTGCTCCAAGTCTTGATGATGTGTTTCTTAAAAAAACCGGGCACTTGCTCCGCGATACTGGAAAGGAAGATGTACAATGAAAATATTAAAAGAAATAAAGTGGTTGGGAAAACGAAAAATCATGGAAACCGTACGCCAGCCAGTCTGGATTGTTTCCGGTCTTGTAACACCGCTTTTGTATATGCTGCTGTTCTCTCCTTTGCTTAGAAATATGGGCTATCCTCCGCGCACTACTGCCGAAGTGCTCAATAGCTTTGTCCCGGGCATACTGACTCTTCTGGCATTCTCTACTGGCATGGGTTCAGGTTGGACAATTATTTGGGAACTTCAAAGCGGTGTCATTGAGCGCTTACGCGTTACTCCTGCCAGCCGCTTCTCTATAATGATGGGAACTGTTCTTACTGATATTGTTGATTTTCTTGTACCTGCATTTTTGGTAATCGTGATTTCTGCATTTTTTGGATTTATCGTTCATCCTGTTGGCCTTTTTATGTTACTTGTTCTGCTTTCCATGCTGACAGCTATAGTCTCGGCATGGTCGAACAGTCTCGGACTGATTTTAAAACAAAGCGGGAGTCTTGCTGCTGTTGTAACTGGTATGCAGCTTCCACTGACACTTCTTTCCGGGATATTGTTGCCCTTGTCTCTTGGGCCAAGCTGGCTCCGGGCAATAGCGCATATTAATCCCATGTACTATACTGTTGAGGCATCGCGGGTATTAGTCAAAGGGGTGCTGGGCAGTGTTGAAATACTTATAGGTTTTGCTGTGATAATTCCGTTGATGGTGATAACATTGTGGTGGGCAACAGGGGTGTATCGTAAAGCTGTGTCTTGAACTGTGTTTGGAGAATATATATAAAATACAAACACTCCGAAATCGTTAATTGTTCATTCATCGGTGGTGGAGAAACTATATTCCACCTGTGCGAGATAAATATCCTCCAAACAGAGTACCTAACTATCTTGTAGAATTGCTTTATCCCGCCAGAGTGGCGGGGATAAAGTATTATTTTATCATGCTTGAGAGTGTAAGATAGTCAAGCTTTTTGCCATTTTGGTACACTCTCATATTGCCCGGACTTACCTCGTCAATAAGTGCTATTTTACCATTTACCAGACCAAACTCTACCTTAATATCGATCAGCTCAAGTCCTTTATTTTTAAGATCATCTTTAATAAGATCGCAAATTTTTATTGTTTCTTTCTGTATTTCATCAAACTGGGCAGGTGTTAGAAGTTTAAGCGCAGCAAGGATTTCTTTTGTTGCCGGAGGATCATCATGCTCATCATCTTTTAATGTAACTTCAAAAACCTTGGGGAGTTCCTCTCCTTCTTTACAGTAGAGGCCAAATCTTCTGACAAAACTTCCGACTGCCTTGTATCTCACTACGAATTCCAGCCCTTTTCCAAAAGCTGTTGCAGGCCGTACAGTCATTTCGCTTTTTGATAAATCTGCGCTTACATAGTGTGAGGATACATTGTGTTTTTTCAAAAGCTCAAAATAATAAACTGACATCTTGAGTGCGCCTGAGCCAACTCCTGCTACTGATCCTACAACTACGTTGCCGCCAGGATCAGACTCTCCTGATGGATGACCTGTAACTGTATCTTTGAATTTAAGCAAATAGTTGCCATCGGACAATTTGTAGACATCTTTTGTCTTTCCTGTCTTAACAAGTTCCATATCTATAACCTCAATTAAAATATTTTCGGTACACGAGCTTATCAAAAAATCGAATACCTTTATATTAGCATCCGACCACAAAGTCGGTTGTTTTTATAAACTTATCTGGATAGTTTCACATATTTCGTGTGAATCTTTCCATAATACTATCTGTCTGCTAACGGAATATATTTTTTCCTTGGAGCAACATTTTTATATGCAGGACGTATTATCCTTCCTCCGCTTATAAGCTCTTCTATTCTGTGGGCAGACCATCCTGCTACTCTTGCAATTGCAAATATCGGAGTATAAAGAGCAATTGGAATATTAAGCATTTTATAAACAAAACCAGAGTAGAAATCCACATTTGCAGATACCCTTTTTTCTGAATGCTTCTCCTGTGATATAACCTGAGGTGCAAGTTTTTCTACTTTTGTAAAAAGATTGAATTCATTCTCAAGCCCTTTTTCAACTGCAAGATCAGACGCTTTTTCTTTTAAAAGCACTGCTCTTGGGTCAGACAATGTATAAACAGCATGTCCATATCCATATATAAATCCTGCTTTATCAAAAGCTTCCTTGTTGAGTATTTTTCTCAGGTAATTTCCTATCTCATCGTCATCCTGCCAGTCTTTTACATTTTCCATAATATTTTCCATCATATTCAGGGCTTTTTTGTTTGCTCCGCCATGGCGAGGCCCTTTCATGGAACATAGTGCTGCTGCAATTGAGGCATAAGTATCGGTATTTGTCGAAGTAACAACATGGTTTGTAAAAGTTGAATTGTTTCCTCCTCCATGTTCTGCATGAAGGACAAGAGCAAGATCAAGAACCTGCGCTTCTAGCTTTGTATATTTACTGTCGCTGCGGATAAGATGTAAAAGGTTTTCCGCTGTGCCGATCCCGGATTGCGGGCTGTGGATATGTAGACTTTGCCCATCATGATAATGGGATTTTGCCTGATACCCGTAAGCTGCCATGGTTGGAAGTCTTGCAATAAGTTCTATACATTGTCTTAATACATTATCAATACTGATATCATCTGCATTTTTATCATATGAATAGGAAACCAAAACACTTCTGGCAAGTTTATTCATTATATCGTGGCTTGGGGCTCTCATGATCATATCTTCTGCAAAACCGCGTGGAAGATCCCTGTAGGAGTCAAGAAGAGCATTAAATTCATCAAGTTCTGATTTGGAAGGAAGCTCTCCAAAAAGCAGAAAATAGGTTGTTTCTTCAAAACCATGTCTGTTGTCTGCTATCATTCCCTTTACAAGTTCGGTTATATT
>WRCW01000027.1 GCA_009783755.1 Spirochaetaceae bacterium | reverse complement strand
GGGTTTTGCGAAAATAAAACTCTATAAAATTATTGCTGATATTAAGTGGGGATATTGGGCTCTCCAGCAAGTTGTTAATTCAGATGTGAAGTTTGATTTTATGAACTGGTGGGGAATAAAAATAGGACGGCTCCAGCATTTTGTTATTGATCCAAGGCTTGATATTTGGTTGAACCTTCTTAAAGGGAAACCTGCTTTCAGGCAAAAAGTAAAATCTGCTGATTCAAGAGCTAATATTGTTGATACTCACCCAGATGGTAAAAAGTAAAAATAGGAATCATGTTTCTCTCCTTTTTTGGTAAACGTTGGCTGAACAGACTGGATTCTGTTCAGCCTCTTTTAAAACAGGTTTGAAATATTGAAGTAGAAGATAGCAACATTAGCGATTAACGTTGATGTTTGGAATATTAAGTATGACAAAAAACTAGGAAGGAGGAAAAATGCTCGGAATTGTAAAAAAGTATGAGAAAGAGTGGATTTCATTTACACAAGAAGCTGTAAGAATTCCTTCGATCATAGGAACAGAAGGAGAACTTGCAAATTTCTTTCTTAAAAATCTTAAAGATATTGGTATAAAAGAATGTTTTATAGATGAAGCAGGTAATGTTGTAGGTGTAATAAGAGGCAGCGGTAAAGGGCCGAACATAATGTTTAATGGCCATCTTGATACTGTTCCTACAGGCATGCTTTCCCAGTGGACACCTTATGGTCCATTTGATGCTGCTATTGATGATAAAGGCAATTTAATAGGGCTTGGCGTGTGTGACATGAAAGCAGGACTTACTGCCCAGTTTATTGTTTTTAAAATAATATATGAAGCTGTAAAGCAGAATAAGATAACTCTTCCCGGAGATTTAATATTCACATGTGTTGTTAACGAAGAATCTGTTGGGATGCTTGGCATGCAATATTTGCTTGAAAATACAATGCCAAAACATAATCTTAAATGCGATATTGTTTATCTTTCAGAACCTACAAGCAATAATCTTGCGCTTGGTCATAGAGGAAAAGTTGAGATCATTGTTAAGACAGTAGGAAAAACAGCGCACTCTTCAGCTCCTCACCTTGGTATAAATGCATTTGAGAAAATGTTGCCTGTTGCAGATACGATTTTTCACAAGATGGGAAGTTCATTAAAATCAGATCCTATATTGGGCGATAGTTCAATTACAATAACCAACTGTGTTGTAAGGCCTGGGACATTAAGTATTACTCCTGATGAATGCGAAATATATGTCGATAGACGTTATATGCCGGGAGAAACTTTTGAAGAAATAATTGAAGGCTTTAATAAACTTTTTAGGGAACTTAGTGCAAAAGATGAAAAATTTAAAGCAACAGCAGAACCAAGAATGCTTCATGAAACAACATGGACCGGATATAAAAAATCATCAATAAAATATCATCCACCATGGAGAGTAGACAAGGATAGTGATTTTGTGAAAAAAACATTTGCAGCTTTAAAATCTGTTGGACAAGATCCTAAAGAATATTATTGGAAGGGAGGAACAGATGGAAGCATGTCATGCTCTATCCATAAGATCCCTACTATAGGATATTCGGGCGCTGAAATTATGTGTGCTCATCAACCAAATGAGTATGTAAATATAAATGAAACGCTAAAAACCCTTGATGGATATATTTCTATAGTATGTTCACTCATGAATCTTGATATAAATGTTTTTAAATAAAAATATTTTATGCAGTTTGAATTTCTGGCGTAAGCAAAGGAAAAGGAGTTAAAATGGGTAAAATAAAAAAGACAACTATTGAAGAAGCAATCGCAAGAGTAGATGATTGGAAAGGAAAAACTCTTAAATGCGAAGTTGTGCCAGGTGGTATAACAAATCCCAATTATAAAATTACTGTGGATGGGAAATCATTTATGCTAAAGATTCCCGGAGCAGGAACAGAAGATTTTATAGACAGGGATAATTGCCGCGCTGCAAGTCTTATCGCAATGGAAGCAGGGGTAGGCCCGGTTGCAACCCACTATTTCCAGGATACAGGCGTTGAGATCTGGGAATGGCTTGAAGGTTATAGAACCTTAACATTCGGCGATATCTATAACGAAAAAATACTTATAAAAATTGCTGAAGTTGCAAGGGATTTTCATAACATAAAGGGGAAAGCACTTCCTGTAAAAGCTACTATCTTTGATCAGGCAAGACAAATGCACGATAGAGCTATAAATGGCGGATATCTTCCTCCATGGTACGACAGGATAATGTATTATCTTAACAAAATAGAAGAAGCTATCATGAAAGATGGATTGGTTCTTAAACCATGCCACAATGACTATTGGACAAATAACTTCTTGTACAACGATAAAACAGGTGATTTTAAACTCATTGATTATGAATATGCAACAATGAACGAAGGATTAACAGACCTTGGTGTTTTTGCAGCATGCTATACTACAGAAGATTTTGATAAAAAACTTATAGAAGTTTATATGGGTGGTTATGATGAAAAAGCTTATGCCAGATATAAACTGCTTAAGATTGCTGCTGAAATAAAATGGATCTTTTGGTCTTTGCAGCAATATCTTTATTCAAATGTGAATTACGACTTTATGAACTGGTATGGTATGAAAATCGCAAGGTTGCAGCACTACTTTATAGATCCAAGACTTGATTACTGGCTGAATCTGCTAAGCGGGAAACCGGTATTCAGGCAAAAAGTTTAAATACTGGATTTTATTAAGAAAGAGGTTGGCAGAGAGATTCTGTCAGCCTCTTTTTTGTAAGGAGTTAAAATGGGCAAAATAAAAAAGACAACCATAGAAGAAGCAATCGCAAGAGTAGATGAATGGAAAGGAAAAACTCTTAAATGTGAAGTTGTGCCAGGCGGTATAACAAATCCCAATTTTAAAATTACTGTGGATGGGAAATCCTATATCCTTAAGATTCCCGGAGCAGGAACAGAAGATTTTATAGACAGGGATAATTGTCGCGCTGCAAGTCTTATAGCAATGGAAGCAGGGGTAGGCCCGATCGCAACCCACTATTTTCAGGATACAGGTGTTGAGATATGGGAATGGCTTGAAGGTTATAGAACCTTAACATTCGGTGATATTTATAATGAAAAAATATTTACAAAAATAGGTGAAGTTGCAAGAGATTTTCATAATTCCGGAAAAACACTCCCTATGAAAGCAACTCTCTTTGACCAGGCAAGGCAAATGCACGACAGAGCTACACAGGGCGGCTATCTTCCTCCATGGTATGACAGAATAATGTATTTACTTAATAAAATAGAAGAAGCTGTTTTAAAAGATGGAATAGTTTTTAAGCCATGTCATAATGACTACTGGTCAAATAATTTTTTATACAATGATAAAACCGAAGACTTCAAGCTCATTGATTATGAGTATGCCACAATGAATGATGGATATGCGGATATTGGGAGTTTAGGAGGAATGTATTTTACAGAAGATATGTTTAAAAAGCTTTCAGAAATTTATCATGGTGAATATGATGAAAAAGGTTTTGCTAAAATTCAGCTTTATAGAATTATTGGAGATATAAAGTGGAGTTTTTGGGCTTTACAGCAATATATTTTTTCTGATGTAAAATATGATTTTATGAACTGGTATGGCGGGAAAGTTGCAAGATTGCAACACTTCTGGATAGATCCAAGACTTGATTACTGGCTGAATCTGCTAAATGGAAAACCAGTATTCAGGCAAAAAGTTTAAATACTGGATTTTATTATGAAAGAGGTTGGCAGAGATTCTGCCAGCCTCTTTTTATTCTGTCCGTAGATAAAGATAAAAGCCCACTGGAAAACTAATAGAAGCAAAAATAGCTATAATTTTGTGCAAAAATAGGGTAAAATATAAGAAAAAATAAGGTAAATTTTCATGAATTATTCCAATTTATATGCCGAAAATTTGATATATATGAAAAGCAGAACACTATCTATAAAACTTTTTACTTTGCTGCTATTAATAATGATCACTTTTAACATTAGCGCTGAAGTTACTTTTGGAGGAATTAATGTCTATTCTCCAAAAGAAGTCATTTTTACTGCTATAGATGACCTGCCCGGAGAAGCAAGAGTTAAAAATTACACAACACTCTTTAAGGCAGACCTTGATACGAAATTTCTTTATCAACTTACATTTTTTCCCGAAAGAGTTCTTTACTTAAAAGAAAAAGGGATTATTCAAATAAGCAACAGATTTGGTGTTTTCAGAAGCGATAAAACATTAAAAAGATATAAGCCTGTTCTTGAATTTCCCTCTTTTGTAAATGGGAGCCAAATATATACAGGAAAAATATCTGGAACGAAAGCCTCTCCGGATGGAAGGTGGCTTGTTTATATGGTGCAATCTTCTCCTGCGTACGGAAAACTTGTACTTATGGATCTCAATAATAATAAAGAGACAATTATTTCCAATAATGTTGAATATTGTTATGGGGAGCCTGGAATACTATGGGCAGATAATTCACTCCTTCTTATTTATGAAAAAACAGGTTCTCTCTATTATTATAGTGTAGATCAAAAATCACCAGGATTTTCAATAGCAGAGAATTTCAGAAGAATAGGAAATGGACGAATAAGTAATGTTTCATGGACAGTAGATAATCTTCTTTTCCTGAAAGATACTTTTATTTTTAAAATTAAAGGTTCCGAGATTTTTACAAAATCTCTTTATAGCGATTTTATAGATATAGGAGAAGTTGTTGGAAGAATTCCTTTCAGCTTTGATCCCAATTTTGATAATTACTGGACATCTCCCAATGGAAAGGAGCTTATTATAAGCAAAGGGGGAAGAAACATATTTTACTGCAGACTGGACAAGGATACTCTGTTTAACCTGGTCGATGTAGAATCTCTTCCTTATATTTTTCTTCCAAGAGGCTCTTCAATTAAAAATCTTGTATGGGATAAAGATGGAACAATCACAATTTTAACTTCTACGATAGTAAGAGGTAAAAAAGAAACAGCGCTTTTCAGGCTTTATACTTATGTTAAAGAACCCTCCTTTGTAAGATTAGATGAATTTGGGGTACATGATATAGCTGCATCCGATGACATGAACACAATAGCTCTTATAAAAGATAACAGCGTTGTATTAATGGGGCATAAGAATTGGACACTTATAAAAGAATATGATATCAATACGCCTCTTCATGTGATCTGGCTTAACAATAATGATATAGCTGTATTTGGAAATAATGTTGGGGAAATAATAAAAACAAAAACAGATGAAAGAGATCTTTTGACCATATCCAGGATAGATACTTGCGGATATAATAAATCTTTTTCATTGATTATTTGTTCTGTTGATGGAAAATATTTTAAATGGGATGGCATGGGCGGATGGAGCGGAACCGGAGTAAATGAGTATGATCCTGAAACAATCGTATCAGATGATTACCGTTTATATGTTGAGAAATTTCCTGGCGGAAGTTATAAAAATATGATCTATGTCAGAGACATAAAGGAATATAAAACAGTACCGCTTTTCCCTGTTCCTAAAACAAAATATGTTCCAATGCCTTTAAAAGAAGAACCTGTTGATCTTAAAAATTTCTCACATGGTTCGAGAGTGCGCGGAAGATATGTTTCTCTTGTTTTTAACGCAGTAAAAGATGATAGCGGATTTACCGAAGTAATGAATCTTCTTTCGGATTATGGTATAAAAGCAACTTTTTTTGTAAGCGGAGATTTTATAAGAAGGCATCCTGCTGCAGTAAAAGAAATAGCTGATTCAGGCCATGAAACCGGTTCTCTTTTCTATTATAATTTTGACCTTACTGATGCCAGATATGGAACAGACAAGGAGTTTATAGTTAAAGGTCTTGCGCGAAATGAGAGTGAATATTTTAATATTACCGGAAAGGAGCTTTCTCTCTTTTGGCATGCTCCATATTATTTTGTCAACTCCTTGATGCTGGAAGCATCCAAGCAGATGAATTATACATATGTAGGAAGGGATGTAATAATTTTGGATTCCAAATCCGGTAAAGACGCTAATTATGAGACAAGCCAGTTCTATGATTCAGCAGCAAATCTTTTAGAAACTATCATTGCTGAAAAAAGACCTGGTTCTATAATACCTATAACAATAGGAAAACCTGATGATGGAAGAGATGATTATCTTTTTCAATGTCTTGAAATTCTTATAAATAATCTGATAGCCTCAGGTTATGAAATTGTGCCTGTATCAGTGCAAATTGATATGGCAAAATAGAAACTTTATATTGAAACAGTAGAGGGGTAGGTTTTAATGAATCCTTTAAACATGTATCGGGAAACTTCAATAAAAACAGCTGGGCAGGGGAAACTTATAGTATTGCTCTATGATGAAGCAATAAAACATCTTGATAAAGCAATAGCTATTCTTGATTCAGAAGCCAGGCAGTATGATAAGGCAAACAATGCAATAATCAAAGCTCAGGATATAATTACTGAACTTTCTGCATCTCTTGATTTTGAAAAAGGGAAAGATATTGCAAGTAATCTCTTCAGCCTCTATGTATACTTTAACAGACAATTGACAGCTGCAAATTTGGACAAAGATTCCAAACCTCTTGCTCCTGTAAGAAATATGATGTATGAGCTTAGATCTGCATGGAAACAAATTGAGAATACAAAAGAAGTTCCATCTGCTAAGGGGAATGTCGGAGTTGATATAGCAGGGTAGCTCTTTGGCATCTATCATCGAAAAAAATATTTTAAACTATCTTTCCATTGCTGTTAAATCTTTTTATAAATGTATAAAAGCTCTCTCTTGCCAGCATGAATCGGTTTCATGCGAAAATATTGATAATCTGATAATGCAGGTAAAAAGCTCGTCTATTATTGCGAATAACGCTATTTATTATAAAAAAACCGCAGATGCCCTTATTGGCGATATTAAAAAAGAAAGTTTTTCTGTTGATTCTGACTTTTTTTTAAAAGTAGTACAATTTGAGGAAGAGATCGAAAAACTTAAAACAGATTATAATGAATCATATATAATACTAAAAAATAAAATCAAAGACCTCATGAATAAGTATGATAAAAAATTGTCTGAGTTTTCAAAAATATCAAAAGCAATAAAAGAAGAAAACAATAATTCTTTTTATAATTTGCCAGAAATGCTAGATGTATCTGTATGAGTATTGCTCCTTTTTATATTCTTGACGGATATAGCCTTATATATAAATCATATTTCGCATTTATAAAGGCTCCTCTTTATAACAAAAAAAATGAAAACACTTCTGCTCTTTTTGGTTTTTTCAGGACATTATTCAGTTTTTTTGATCACTATAAACCGCAATATTTTGCAGTTGCCATGGATTCAATAGGCCCTACATTCAGGCACGAACAATACACAGAATATAAAGCAACAAGAGATAAAACACCCGAAGATCTTCATGCGCAAATACCAAGAATTGAAAAAATACTTGAAACCATTGGAGTAAAAGTCATAAGGCAAAATGGCTTTGAAGCTGATGATATAATAGCTACTTTTTCCAAAAAGTGTTTATCCGAAAAAAGAAAATATTTTATTATCACTGGTGATAAAGATCTAATGCAGCTTGTATCTGAATATACCTTTATTTTAAAATCAGGCAAAACAGGTTATGAAGAGTTTGGAAAAGAAGAAGTTTTTGCGCAATATGGAGTATATCCCAACCAGATAGTTGACTACCTTTCTCTTACAGGTGACAGTGCAGATAATATCCCGGGAGTAAGGGGAATAGGCCCCAAGAATGCATCATCACTTCTTGAGAAATACGGAAACATAGAAGGGATATATAATTCACTCGATAAAATGACAGGAAGCATTAAAACCAAACTAGAAGATGGAAGAGAAAGCTGTAAAATAAGCAGAGATCTTGTTATTCTTAAAGATGATATTAAAGTTGATAGTTCAATCAATGACTTTTCAACAACAGATTTTGCTTTTATGAATGCTGTTCCACTTTTTGAAATAGAGAATGCGAAAAGCCTTATTGCGTGGATAACAGGGAAGGGCAGTGTTCAAGACGCTACGCAGCAAAAAGCATCTTCTTATGATGAAAACAGCGAAGATACTTCTTCATCAACAATAAAAGATATATCCATTCAGGAAGACCTTGAAAAATATTTTAGTGAAGATGAAGTTAAAATGCTAAAAGGAAAAGGTTCCTACACTGCTGTCACAGACCTCAATGCCCTTGATTCTTTGATAAAAAAAGTAAAAGAGAAAAAAATATTTTCTTTTGACATAGAAACAGATGGACTTGATACCCTTACATCAAACCCTGTTGGATTTTCCATAGCTTTTGAAAATGGCAGTGGTTACTATATCCCGCTCAGGGCAGATGATAAAGAAATTCTATCAGAATCTCTTGTTAAAAACAGGCTTCGTACTATTCTGGAAGATGACTCTTTAAAGCTTATAGGACAAAATATAAAATTTGATTATAAAGTGCTTTGCAAATGGGGCATAAAGCCAGTCAATATCTGGTTTGATACAATGATCGCAGCCTGGCTTCTTAATACACGCCTTATTTCTTTTGGCATGGATTATCTTGCTGAATATTATCTTGATTATAAAACAATTACTTATAAAGAAGTTGTGCCAGAAGATAAAACATTTGACCAGATCCCTCTTGATACAGCAGTTCAATATTCTGGTGAAGATGCAGATATAACTTACAGACTTTATACTGTTTTTAGCAAGCAGCTTAAAGAAAGAGAATTGGAGTCACTGTTTTTTGATCTTGAAATGCCTGTTGTTGTTATACTTTCAGATATGGAGAAAGAAGGGGTTAGGGTAAGAAAAGAAGTTCTTGAATCATACGGCAAAGAGCTTGGGAAAAGAATATTAAAACTGGAAAGTGAGATATATGAACTTTGTGGAAAAGAATTTAATATAAGTTCTACAAAACAGCTTCAGGAAGTACTTTTTGTTGACAGGCAGCTTAAAACAATAAAAAAAACCAAGACAGGTTATTCAACAGATAACTATGTTCTGGAAGAACTTGCAAAAGAAGATCCGCTTCCTGCTCTTGTGTTAAAACACAGGGGATTCTCAAAACTAAAATCAACTTATGTGGATGCACTTCCGCAGTTATCAGAATCATCAACTTCCAAAATACATACAACATACAGGCAAACAGGGACAGCGACCGGAAGACTTTCAAGCATCAATCCCAACTTGCAGAATATCCCGATAAAAGATGAAGATGGCAGAAAAATCAGGAAAGCTTTTATCCCTTCTGCGGGACGGGTTTTTATGAGCGCAGACTACTCCCAGATAGAGCTTGTTGTTCTTGCACATCTTTCACAAGATCCGGAATTGATCCGCGCTTTTACAGAAAAAACAGATGTGCATACCCTTACAGCATCTTTAATTTTTGATACTACTCAGGATAAGGTTACACCGGAACAGAGACGCATAGCAAAAACAATAAATTTCGGAGTTATGTACGGGATGAGCAGCTTCCGCCTTTCCAGGGAACTGCAAATTCCTCGCGCAAGAGCAGATGAGTTCATCAAATCTTATTTTGACCGCTATAAAATGATCCGGGATTTTATTGATAAAACAGTTAAATATGCAGAAGAAAATGGTTATGTAAAAACAATACTTGGACGGCAACGTCATATAGATGGTATAAACAGCAAAAATAAAAATGAAAAAAATGGCGCAGAAAGAATGGCTGTAAATACCCCTATTCAGGGTTCTGCTGCTGATATTGTTAAGCAGGCAATGATTAATGTAACATCAAGAATCAAAAAAGAAAAACTAAATTC
The DNA here is from genome assembly GCA_009783755.1 of Spirochaetaceae bacterium. Classification (GTDB taxonomy): domain Bacteria; phylum Spirochaetota; class Spirochaetia; order CADAEX01; family CADAEX01; genus WQTU01. Next base: position 7,048 of record WRCW01000027.1, on the reverse strand, counting down.
AAAATTGGTATTGCAGGTACATGATGAGTTGATTTTTGAAGTACCTTTTAATGAGATCGATACCATGAAAAACCTTCTGAAAGAAGAGATGGAATCTGTAATAAAACTTAAAGTTCCTTTGAGAGTTTCTATTGAGACCGGAGAAAGTTGGGGAGATATGCACTAATGATAATAGGACTAACAGGTAAATACTGCGGCGGAAAAAGTTCAATAGCCGAAGAATTTGAAAAAAGAGGTTTTTATGTTATTGAAGTTGATAAACTTGGCCATGTTGCTTTACAAATAAAGAAAAATGAAATCAAAGAAGCATTTGGCAGTAAGGTTATTATAAATGAAGAAGTAAACAGGAGAGCTTTGGGGAAAATTGTTTTTAGAAGCAGCAAGAAGAGGGATCTGCTTGAAAAAATAGTTCACCCTGTTATGGTGCAGGAAGTTGAAGATATTCTTAAAAAGCGCCATGGTGAAAATATCCTTATTGATGCAGCTATTCTTGCCCGTATGGGGCTTCATAAATTCTGCAATGCGGTTATCTGGGTGACTGCTCCATTTTTAAAAAGGCTCGATATGGCTTTGTACCGGGATAATAGAGGTGTTTTTTTTGCCCTTAGCAGAATGTTTTCTCAAAGAAAACTGAAGTCTAATCTAACTAAAAAATATGTCGATACTTATATTATACACAACACAGGAGATCTTGGCAGTCTTTCTGATAAAGTTGAAAATATTTTAAAAACTATAAATTCAAGGAAATAGGCTTTATGGAACAGCAAAAAATATTATGGATTACCCTTTCTATAGCAGTCTTGCTTCTTGCTGTACTTGGAAGTGCGCTTTTTATATTTGGACCTTCTTTTTCAGGCAATGAGCAGGGAACAATAGCTTCAGATACAAAGTCCGATAATAATCAATTTGACCCTATAGAGTGGGCAAGAACAGGAACCGGATATCCTACACTTAATGATATTACCCCTTCGGCTGGTAATGAGGAAGGTTTTGTTGTTTCTGCTGAAGGTTCGGATCAGGGCAAAGAGAAGATTACTATTTCTGATGATAATAAAGAGAGCGGAACAACTGTTGTATCTTTACCTGTTAAAAAAGTAGAACAGCCTAAAGTTCCCGATGTTAAAAAAAGCGAACCTGTTGCTAAAAAACCTTCTGATACTCCTGCTTCTAAAACAGTAAAAAGTGTAAAAGAATACTGGATTCAGACAAATTCTTTTTCAACAATTGCCAGAGCAGAAGAAGAGAGAAAAGTAATCACAGCAAAGGGCTTTCCGGCAGTTATCCAGACCAAAGTAACAGGAGATAAAACCTATTATCGTGTAAGGGTTGGCTCATATACCACAAGAGCAGAAGCTGAAAAATTTCTATATTGGATCAAAGATATAAAAGGATTTGAAGGAAGCCAAATATACGAAGTTACAGCACAAAGAGAAATATAATATAACCTATACCATTCCGTGGTGCTAGCAAACCACGGAATCTAATCTAAGATACTTAAAAAATCACAGAATTTAATCTAAAAAACCTCCCCTCTCTATAACAGCAAATTTTGTTAAGTTGCTTCAAATTATATATACAAAAAAAACAAATAGTAATAAAATTATAGTTTAATTAACCATTCTTTATTTTTAAGGAGAATATATGAAAAAAACTATATTCTTGGCGCTAATTTTAATAGCACTTCTTTTAACATTAACTTGCGATATCTATAATAAATCAGTCCCCGAATATCTGGATAAATATACAAATACTGCAAGTGTTGCAGAACATACTTTTACAAACGGAACACTTGCAGATCCGCAAGGAAGGGTCTATTCAGGTATTGTTCAACCTAATTCAAGTATTGAACTTAAACTCAGAAACCCCAAAAACTATCAGCTACTTACTTATCTGGAGTATTATCAGGGCGGTTCATGGATCCCTTTTTCAAGAGCTGAAGCTCCCGGTGATTACAGCATTGTAGAAAATACTTCAACAGATTTTGCTGGTTTAGTAATAACAGTAAAATATAACCCCACAGACCAGATTAGAATAAACATAGCAGGAGCAAAAATAGGAGAGTCATATAAGCTAAGGATCAAATTAAATGACCGGGAAACCAGGAGGGAGTTTGAGGCTTATGAACTTCCTGCATTGACATGCAGTGATTATCCCGAAGCATTAGGCTTTTTTGCAGTAGATATAGCAGATGTAGATAAGGGATTATTTGTAACGTGGCATCAACTTTTAAGAGGATTAACAGGGGATCTTGCAGATGCAAACAAGCTGGTAATAAGCTGCAGTGATCTTGGGATACAACCAGAAACCTATACAAGAGATTTTAATAATACAACAATGACATGGAGCTCGTGGTCTCCGGCTGGAAGAATAGTAGAACACTTGGGTGCATATACTATAATACTCGCAGAAAATATAACCCTGACACCTCAAAGAATATATCATGTAACCCTAAGGTTTACTAATATCGCAGGAGTAGCAAGGGAGATAACCGAATCCCTATCATCAGGAGAAGGGGTAGCAAGAGTTACAATAGGCAGCCAGCAGCCGCTTGAATACGCTACCCTTAAATCAGCATTTGGAAGTATCAATGATGGACAAACTGCAACAGTTACATTGCTTAAGAATGTATTTAATCAGGAACCTATTATTATAGAAGGAGCAGGAAAAGATATTACCTTTAATAGCCAAAGTCTTTATACAGTGCAGCTTGGTGCAACACACAGTGGAAGCTTGCTTACTGTAGATAATGGAGCAACTCTTAGACTTGGCGGCGCTGCATCCATGGGAACTTTGACTCTTAGAGGAAAATCCGGAAACAATTCAGCTCTTGTTAGCGTAAGCGGAGGAGGAACCCTTGAGTTAAGCGATAGAGCTCTAATTACAGGAAACACAAGTAGTTTAGATGGCGGAGGAGTCTTTGTAAGCGGAACCTTTAACATGCATGGCGGAAGTATCGAAGGCAACACAACTATCCTCAGCGGTGGTGGAGTGTTTGTAGCCTATGGTTCAAGTTTTACCATGAAAGGAGGGACCATAAAAAGCAACATAGCTACTGGCTCAAATAATGGTGGTGGAGTGTTTGCAGAAGGGTCCTTTGTTATGAGCAACGGAATTATAGAAAGAAACGAAGCATCCAGAGGCGGCGGAGTATATGTCTTAAGCAGCGGAAGCTTTGCCATGAGCGGCGGAACTGTTTATGGTACAGATAATTCATCTCTTCAAAACATTGCGAGAAGCGGTGTGACCGGAGGCGCATCTCTGTATGTGGATGGCGGATCAGCAATATACACCGGCGATTATGGTACTAATATCGATATTATTGATAGCGGCAATTACATAAACGCAACTTTGCCTCCGTATGTAGCAAGAGTAACTATAAATGGTTCAGATACCCTTCATCAAAGTCTTGGAGAGGCATTTGCCAGAGTAGATAATAATCAAACAGCAACCATTACTGTGTTCAGAAATATAGAAGACCAGGATCCTGTTACCATATCAGGAACAGGAAAGACAATTACTCTGGTCAGCGAAGGTAATAATATAATAGATCTTGCATCGAATACCCGTATGTTTATTATTGACGGTAACGTGACTCTTAAAATTGGAAGCGCAACATCCGGAGAATTGATTCTTAGGGGAAGAACTGCAAACACTTTGTCGCTTATTTACATAGATACAGGAACTCTTGAATTATATGCTAATGCAAAAATTAAAGATAATAAAAACAGTGCAAATGGCGGTGGCGTCTATATCAATAGCGGAACTTTTAATATGTATGGTGGAAGTATCGAGGGAAACAGCGCACTCTATGGAGCTGGAATATATATAGTAGGTAACGGAACCTTTACCATGAGCGGTGGAAGTATCGAGGGAAACAGTGCAAATGGCGGTGGTGGAGTATATGCGGCAGGCAATGGAACCTTTACCATGAGTGGCGGAAGTATAATAGGAAATAGTGCGGTTGAAGGTGGTGGAGTGTATATAGCCGGCAATAGAACCTTTACCATGAGTGGCAGCGCTACAGGAACCATAATAAGCAATAACAATGCAACAGATTATGGTGGTGGAGTGTTTGTTAATGGAGGGAGAATAATTATGAATGGAGGTACTATTTACGGCTCCACAGAAATTGCATCTCTCAGCAATAAAGCTCCAGCAGGTCGTGGCGCATCTCTCCTTTTGGCTAGTGGAACAGCTGTATATGGTACTGCTTTTGGCAGCGGAACTATTACTTCTGCTGGTGATGTGGACTACACCCTTCCTGAACAGGTAGCGCAGATTGGAGCAGGCACAATTTATCCAACTCTTAGCTCTGCAATAAATGCAGCAACTGGTACTCCAGGCAGCCCTGCCCAAATAACTGTTTTAAAGTCCATTAATACACCGGAAGCAGGAATGGAAGACGAAAGTGGCTATACAATATCAGCAAATAAACACATACGACTTGTTGCTGCAAGTAGCGGCGCAACGATTACATCTGGCACAGGTGGTTTTGCTCTGTTTACAGTTTCTGGAAGTGCATCCCTTATTCTTGGTGGAGCAAGCAGCGGCGCTCTTATCCTTGATGGAAGCACAGTAACAGCCACATCGAATAGAATGGGCGTTTCCAGTTACGGAACCTTTACCATGGATAACAATGCAACTATTAGAAATTTCAGGAATACAGCTAATGGCGCAGGAGTATATATATCTAATAACCAAACTTTTACCATGAATGCAGGAACTATAGAAAGTAACAGTGCAAGTAATGGCGCAGGAGTTTATATAAGCACGAATGCGCAAATGAGCATGAGTGGCGCTGCTTTAATTACAAACAATAGTTCAACTGTCAAAGGCGGCGGTGTCTATGTAGACAATGGACAAATGACCATGGGCGGTGGAAGAATAGAAAACAACATGGCAACCAGCAACAGCGGATGCGGTGGTGGAATCTGTGTAGGTGGAGGAACTCTTACTATAAATAGCGCTAGCGCTGTTATAAACAATAATTCTGTAAATAATGCTAACGTCGGGAATACTGGCGCTGGTGGTGCTGGAGTTTATTTTGCTGGAACAACCTTTACCATGACTGCTGGAGTTATAAGCAATAATATAGTACGTGGCGGTGATAATTATGGCGGCGGAGTATTTCTATATTCCGGAACATTTAACATGAGCAGCGGTAGTATAGAAAAAAATAACGGCTACAATGGCGCTGGAATCTATGTTTATAACGCTGAATTTAATATTAGCGGAAACGCAGTAATAAAAGGAAATGAATCAGATAGTGGCTTTGGCGGTGGTATTTATAATGCTGGAAGATTTAACATGGGTGGAGGGACGGTTTATGGCAATGAACCAGAATATGGAATAGATCGTAACACAGCTGCAATTGGTCAATCTCTTTTTATGATCTCAGGTACTGGATCAGCTTATTATGTATCGCCTTTCTCTCCTGGCATTATTTCTACCCCACTAAGCTATGGTGGCAATATATTCACTAATGCTACCTTGCCTGACTTTGAAGCAATGATAGAAAGTACAGGTAAAGGGTATTTTTCTCTTGAAACAGCAATCGAGGATGTACCAGTTGGCGTTGGTTCTCCAACTAGCCCAACTAGGATAACCATTTTAAAGGATATTAATACTCCAACAGGTAGTATGAACACAATACCTGCTAATAAACATGTACAACTTGTTGCAGGAGCCAGAGATATTGCGATCACTGCAAATACAGGGGTCACAAGGCTATTTAACATCAATAATAATGCCTCTCTTACCTTGGGTGAAAATAGCGGAAAGACCATTACTCTGGATGGAAACGAGGCTACTGCCACAGAAGAGCGTCATGCTGTTTACAACGATCGTGGTACCTTTACCATGAATAATACTGCAATAATAAAAAATTTCAGGAGTACTGCCAGTGGAGCTGGATTGTATTTAGACAGCTCATCTACTTCTATAATGAATGGAGGAAGCATACATGAAAATACTGGAATTCAGAGTGGTGGAGTGCATATAACTGGTGGCGGAATTTTTGAAATGCGTGGAGGCTCCATACAGGGCAACACTGCAACCTCCAGTGGTGGCGGTGTGTATGTAGAAAACGGAACCTTTGATATGTACAATGGTTTTATAGAAAATAATAAAGCAACCTCTTATGGCGGCGGAGTATATGTAGCAACTAGCGGAAATTTTGATATACCAATAAGCAGTACTGGTATAATAAGAGGTAACGAAGTAAGTAATAGTGGTGGTGGAGTATGTGTATGGGGTGGAACCTTTACAATGAGAGCAGGCACTATAGGCGGAACAGAAGCATCAAATCAAAATAAAGCTTGGAATGGTGGTGGAGTGCATATAACTGGTGGCGGAACTTTAGAAATGCGTGGAGGTTCAATATTAGGTAACAACACTACAAACTCTTTTTGCGGCGGGGTGTATGTAGAAAATGGAACCTTTGATATGTACAATGGTGTAATAGAAAAGAATAGTGCATGGTCTTTTGGCGGCGGAGTGTATGTAAGTGCTAACGGAAATTTTAATATGCCAATAACCAGCACTGGTATAATAAGAGGTAATGAAGTAAGTAGTAGTGGTAGTGGTGGTGGAGTATGTGTATTTGGCGGAACTTTTACAATGGGCGGCGGTACTATAGGCGGAACAGGAGCAGCAAATCAAAATAAAGCTTACAATGGTGGTGGAGTGTTTGTAAGTACCGGAACCTTTAATTTCCAGGGTGGTGTTATAGGAACAACAGGCACTGGAATAGCTAATGAAGCATCCAATAGCGGTGGTGGTGTCTATTTTGCCGGCGGAACCTTTAACATATCAGGTTCTGCTTTAATAAAGGGAAACACTTGCGTTGCTTATGGTGGGGGTGTATATAGCCAGTCATCCTTTGAAATGAGCAATGGGACCATAGAAGCTAACACAGCAACAGGCACTGCTTCGAGCGGTGGTGGTGTATTTGTACGTAAAGGTGCTGATGCAACGATCTTTACCATGAGTGGCGGAGTTATACAAACAAACTCAGCAAATTATGGCGGTGGAGTGTATGTATATAATG
>WRCW01000026.1 GCA_009783755.1 Spirochaetaceae bacterium | reverse complement strand
CAAGCGATACATTGGATGATTATGTTAGAATGGATATTCCTGATAGTTTTTGGAACTACACGATTCTGACGTCAGCGCAGATTGACGCTCTTTATAAATAAACCATTTAATGCAGAGGTGCGTACGCAATCCTCTGCATTTTTTTATATAAGATATTCACGCAATTTTTTAATAAGATCATTAAAATCAATCGGTTTCCCAAGATGGCTATTCATGCCTGCTTTTATGCATTGTTCGATATCTTCCCTGAACACATTTGCAGTAATAGCAATGATAGGTATCTCTGTAGCTTTTTTCGTTTTAAGAGCCCTGATCCTGCGTGTTGCCTCGTACCCGTCCATTTCAGGCATCTGTACATCCATAAGAATTATATCGTACTTATCTGGTGATTCAGTGAAAAGGCGAACTGCCTCCTTACCATTATCTGCACAGTCGATCTTGATAGATGTGGGTTCAAGCAGTGTCAGCACAATCTCGCGATTGATCTCTACATCTTCTGCCAGAAGTATGCAATTCCCTTCAAAAATCTTAAGTATATCCTCCTGATCTTCTTTAGAACACAGACGTTGTTCTCTTGTACCAAGTACTTCGCTTATAACATCTGCTATAGAGGATGGGAACAAAGGTTTTGACAGAAATTTATCAACACCAGCTTTTTTTGCATCTTCCTCGACAACATGCCACTCTGCTGCAGAAATCATTATGACTATGGGCTTACTGACAAGTGAGGTTTTAGACTTCAACTCATGCGACAGCTTGATTCCATCCATACCAGGCATTTTCCAATCAACAAAGTAAATATTATAAGGACCTTTTTGTCCAATAAGTTCCAACGCTTCTTTTCCACTTTTCGCAGTATCACAGGAAGCGCCGAATTTTTTCATAATTTCCTTAAAATATATTAATATATCAGGATCATCATCCACTGCAAGTATGCGAACACTGCTCCAGTTTACACAGTTATCATCAAAGACTTCTTCACGCTTTTTGCCCCGTTTTACTATTGTTGTAAACGAAAAGGTCGAGCCCATCCCAATTTCAGACTCGATCCATATCTCACCACCCATCATCTCAACAATGTTCTTGGAAATCGCAAGGCCCAGTCCTGTACCACCAAACTTGCGTGTTGTGCTTGATTCTGCCTGCTGGAAGGATTTGAACAATCTTTTCTGATGCTCCTGGCTTATACCGATACCTGTATCTGTAACCGAGATCTTTATTTTACAAACATTATCCTTTTCTTCCATGAATGATGCGTTAAGACTGATCGCTCCACCTTCAGGTGTAAATTTAATTGCGTTCCCAAGTAAATTTGTAATAACCTGTGCCAGTCGTTGATCATCACCGATCAGTGTTCCAGGGATGTTCTTGTCTATATGCACTGTAAACTTCTGATGCTTTTCATCTACACGAAAGTTTACGACATTGACAACACGCTGGAGTATTTTCTCGAAATTATATTCAACATCAGAGAGTAGAAACATATTTGCTTCTATTTTAGACATATCCAAAATATCGTTAATTACTCCAAGCAGGTGCTGCGATGCATCCTCAATCTTCATAAAGCAATAGTCCTTACGTTCAATACCAGCAGATGATTTCCCAATATTGGTCATGCCTATGATCGCATTCATTGGTGTACGGATCTCGTGGCTCATATTGGCAAGGAAAGTGCTCTTCTGCCTGCTTTCAAAGTCTGCTTTGTTCTTCGCTGAATCTATGCGTACCAGGATTATTATCAACGCTGATGCTAACACTGCTCCAAGTAAACCCAGTATCCACGCCATGTACGTTAGGCTTCTATAGTAATCGTCTTTTTGCATAACAACACCGAGATACCAGCTGTTTTCAAGTTTCCTAAAGAAGGCAATAGCAGGTTCGCCCCGCCAACTGGTCATCTCCCGTTCAGTGATCCTTTTCTTTTCCACTAACTCATTTGCCATGGAGGATAACTCAAGAGCCGGATATTTCATCCCTTTCCCGATAAACGTTTCATTTGGATGGGCTAGTACAGTAAGATCATGACTTAGCAATATGCCGTAGCTTCCTGTGTTCAACGCCATCTCTGCAATGGATTTTCTGATTACAGTAATCCGTACGAAAAAACAAACAACACCCAGTCGCCTCCCCTTATCGTCAAAAAGACATTGAGAGTACGCAAGTACGTTTTCTCCTAAAATTTGCTCTTTCTCTATTACTGTTTCTGCAATAACACCGCCTGCTGCAACTGCACTTCTATACCAAGCCCGTTCTGTAGGGTGCAGGCCAGTCATGATATCCCTGTCTAGGTCGCTGAGTAAAACCGGACCAGTAGGGAACTTTTCAAAATAACAGAATATACCGCCAAAACTGGAACTATGTGCCTCATTTAAGCGCATATAATCAGAGATTTCATTGATGTATGCTTTTAGTTCATCGAGATCTGCATCTCGCAGTAACATTCTGCGTACAGTCTCAGAAAAGATACCTGATGCTGTTTTAGGCGCCACAAGATCTGCCTCTATCCGCGACTGCTCATAATCAAGCATGCTTTCAGTAGATACGATTAGATGTTCATGCACGATATTTTTCATGAAAATATATCCAATAACACACATCAATAGAAAAGCAAATATCGTAAACAATATCTGAGCGAATAAAAGTAGACGGATTGATTTGATTTTTTGTTTAAAAGCTTGAATCATTGAAAAGGCACCTTTTGATTCTGTTTAAATCATACTTTTTTTGTACCATAGTAAACACGACGTTGTCAACATTACTTTTTTATATTGTTTGATAGGTAAATCCCTTGAAAATGGATATATCCATGCCATAACGCAGCCAGAACGCCTGCCTTACAAGCAGGATGTCTAGATTTCGAGCCTCGTTGCTAGCGTTTATTTAGCTTAAATATTTGTGATTTCGATATAGACAAAATAAAGTTTTTATTTGTATAGTAACAACGCATTGTTCGGGCTGTAGCGCAGCTGGCTAGCGTGCTTGGTTCGGGACCAAGAGGCCGCGGGTTCAAATCCCGCCAGCCCGAAATATTTCCTGCAGTTATTTGAACTAATTACACAACTATAATTTCTTTTTCCCCGCCAGTAATGCATTTACCCCCATCTTTTGTAACAACATAGGTATCTTCTACTCCAACAATACCTATATTTTCAAAAGATTTTTTAGGTTCAATAGCAATTACCATATTTTCCTCAAGAGGATCATTAAACCCGTTGGCAATAACAGGGTATTCGTCTACATGAAGCCCTACCCCATGACCCAAAAATTTTACCTGCCTTTTACCTATTCCCATAAAGTTTGGGAGAAAAACAGAAGGGATATCAGACATAATTTTATTATATATCTCACTTGGTATAATACCTGGTTTTAGCATTGCTGATGTTTTCTTTTGTATATCCATACACATTTTATGGGCAGAAACAAGTTCCGGAGCAGGTGTACTTTTAAACATATATATTTGAGTTCTGTCAGAGTGATAACCATTGTAACCAAAACCAATATCAACAAATACCAGATCCCCTTTTTTCAAAAATCTGTTTCTGTCTCCAACAATAGGTGCAGATGGGTGCATCCCTTTCATCCCTCCAGGACCATCAAAATTTGTGGGATATATGGAATTTTCAGAAAACCCTAGCTGGCCTATAACAGCCTCTGTCTGGAACAATGAAAACCGCGAAACTCCCTGATACCCTATTTCTACCATTTTTTCATATATTTTTGAAGTTAGCTCTGTTTCACTCATTCCTTCTTTTAAAAGATTTGGAACTTCTATATCCATAAGTTTCTTATGACGTTCGCCCGCACAGCAAATTTGAGAAAGTTCAAACTCGCTTTTTACACCTCTAAGTTTTAAAATTGCATTTTCTATAGGGAGAATATTTTCAAAAGTGAAATATTTTTTCATCCTATCAAGAATGCTCAGAGTAAAAATATTTGTTTCAAGAAAACAATTTTTTATATCTCCAATTTTTAAAAAAATATCTTTGTAACTTGTTATTTGATAAATATTATCAAGAGGGGTTTCAAGTTTTGCTCTATCATAACTTCTACGGACAAAATATGCATAAGAACCATCATTTCTAAGTACAAATACTCCATCCTGCATTGTACCTGTAAAATAATATTGATTTACCTTGTCTATTATAACTATTGCATCAAAATCTTTATTTATCCTTTTTGCAGCATTATAGAGATTTTCTATTCGGTATAATAGTTCCTGTTTTGTTGCTGTTTCTGACATAGATATTGCTCCAGTTTGTAGTTATGTTTTGATATATTAAACTATATTTTTTGGGAAACTAAATCAAGGATTCATAAAGTAACACTAAGGTATTACTGATTAATAGATATCCAGGCTGGAAATTAAAGAAAAAAACTAAATAACAATAGTTGACACTAAAATCTATTACCTATAATATATTTTATATAAACAAAAGGGGGCGTAGTTCAGTTGGTTAGAACGCCTGCCTGTCACGCAGGAGGCCGCGGGTTCGAGTCCCGTCGCTCCCGACCTTTTTAGGCTGTCCACCAAGTGGCAGCCTTTTTTAATTCATTATACTGTAAAGATTTATTTGATTTGCCTTAAAAATATATGAAATAAAAATAGAAAAATGATCACAAAATATCTTCAATTTTTTATAATTATATACTGGTATTTAGGCCTTTAATTGACATGATTCATAGCAGCATGATATTGTTATATAACTTTTTTTACGGGAATAATAATGAAAACAAATAAAAAAACAGAAGAAACTATAGTAGACAAAAAAATCCAAAAACATCCTCTTCTTTATGTCTTTAGCTTTATAATTTTAATTATCATCGTTGTAACTTTTATTGGATCACCGGTTGCAAGAAATATGGGTGGCGCTCCAAGAATCGTTTTTGGCAAATGGATTAATAAGCCTATAGAATTTTATCCAGGCAATTATTTTTCTGAACAAAGAGACACTCTTGCTCAGAATATTGAAAGAAACAGTAATGTAGACAGATCTAATCCTGAAAGACAATTAGAGCTGGCATACCGTGTATGGAGAGGCGCTTTTGAAAGAACAGTTATCCATACAGCAATATTATGGATGATTGAAAAAAGCTCTGTAAAAATCTCAAATAATAGAATTGATAAAATGCTTGTAAGTTATGGCCCATATTTGGTTGATGGTAAATTCAGTATTGATAGATATAACAACACTCAAGTAACGGATAGAAATAGATTTAGAGCACGCATCAAAGAGTCGCTTATGCAGCAACAATATATAGCTGATTTTCTTTATGGCGCCAAGACAAGCCAAAATGAGCGTGATATTATTTCTTCAATCGGAAAAAATGAAATAACTCTTGATATTGCCTATATCTCATTTAATAGTTTTCCAGACAACGAAGTTACTTCATTTGCTAATAAAAATATTGATTTATTTAAATCAATTGAACTTAGCAAAATAACTGTTTTATCAGGTAAAAAAGATGCAGAAAAAATATATTCAAAGGTGAACAATAATCCTGATTCCTTCAGCGATACTGCAATAAATCAGTCGGTTGACAGCTATGCAAATATTGGCGGGGATATGGGGAAAGTTTATAACTACAACTTAAAACTTGAATTAAAAAACAGCTCTGATACTGATAAAGTTTTTGAATTAAAAAGAGGAGAAATATCACCTGTACTTGAAACAAGTAATGGATGGGTAATTTATAAATGCAATAATAATTCACAGGATTTTGATCTTTCTGCTCCAGCTTCAATTAATATTGTTAAAACTTATATAACAATTTATGAACCTGGTAAAATTGAAGATTATTTTACTCAAAAAGCAATGGAAGTTAAATCATCTGATAATTTTAAAAATGCAGCTTTAAAGAATAATTTTTCTCTCTACAAAACATCATCTTTTCCAATAAACTACAGGGATCATAATATATTTAAAAAAGTGGAGATAGAAAATGCCCCAACAGATCTTAGAATATTTAACTATAATCAGGATCTTCTTGAGAAAGCATTTTCTTTAAAAGAGAAAGAAGTATCAGATCCTATAACCCTTGGAAATTCTGTTATACTTTTATCTCTTGTTGAAAAGTCTGAAAATAATGATTTTTCCACTACTATTAATTCAATTTGGCCATATATGCTTCAGCAGATAGCTGATCGTACAATTAGCAATTTTATTCTTAGCTCGGATAATTTTACAGATAATTTTAATGTTGTTTTTGATAAATATTTTGTTACTGAATAGTGGAAAATAATAAAGAAACAAATCCTGAACTTGTAAAAGTCTCCAGTTCTGCCCCGACGAAAGTCGGGGATCAATATACAGTTTTATATAAAAATACTTTCATTTATGATAAAAACGCTCCTATAGCAAAAATAGAACAAAAAATTGACAATATTGAAATTAAGAATAATACTTTAGTACTGATCCCCTCCCCTGTTCTTTTTTATGGACTTAAAGCATTATATAAAAATCTTCCTGAAAATTGTTCTATCCTATGCATTGAATATGAAAAAGAACTATATGAATTAAAAGAAAGACCTGAATCTGATTATTTACCTGAAATAGAATATATCAACATTACAAATTACGATATTTTTTTAAATTTTTTCGATACCAAAAAAGATCTTGCTTTTATAAAGCATATTCTATTTTTACCTCTTAACAAAGGATATTTGCTTCATAAAGATTTTTATACAGAATGTTACGATAACTTAAAAAGAAACTTAAAACAATTTTTAAAAAATACCCTTACACTCTATTCGCTGGGTAATAGATATTATAAAAATCTTATTTTAAATCTCCCTTTTTGGTCAAACGGAAAAGATATAAAAGAATTAAAAATAGATAAACCTGTTGTAATTACAGGTGCAGGAGAATCTATTGAAAAAGCATTACCCTTATTAAAAAAGAACAGAAATCTTTTAAAAATAATAGCTATAGATACTTCTTTAAAAACATTAGTAAACTTTGGAATAATTCCTGATTTTATTATTGCAGTTGAATCACAGTTGTACAACATATTTGACTTTTTGGGAAATAGCGATACAACAATTTCCATTATTGCAGATATGACAACTTACCCATTGACCTCAAGAATATTTACTGGTGATAAATATTATTTTACTTCGAGTTTTACATCATCCAATTTCCTTGATATCTTGCATACAAATAAATTATTGCCAACTTTTATTCCTCCTTTAGGATCAGTAGGGATAACTGCTTTATACATTGCTTCTATGATCAGCAGTTCTTATATTTTTTATACTGGTCTTGATTTCTCTTTTATGATCGGGAAAACTCATGCAAAAGATACTCCTATGATAACTAATACGCTTGTCAATTGGACAAGGTTATCTGAAAAGAATAACTATTATATTTCATCTAATGACAATTTTATTGAAGCAGGAAAGTACTCTAATAAAACAATTTATACAACTCCTGTTTTAAAATCTTATGCAGAGATAATGGATAATATAATTTCTAAAAATAAAAATATTTATTCTCTCTTTTCTTCACCCGTTCTTGTTAAAAATAAAAACAGTATATTGGATGAAGAAACTTTTATATCTATGATAACTTCCTCAGATTTAAGAACTTTACAATCTTCTACTATTTTGCATTCAAATAATCCTGAAGCTTTAAGTAATATTGATATAGCAAATAGATCAAAAAAAATAAAAATATTTCTTGAAAAAGAACTAGATAAAATAGATAAAATCATAATTTCTGGAGTTGATTTTCTTAATGGAATTTCACAGGAGAGTAATCAGCAGATAATTAAGCAGCTAGTAGAAAAATCTGATTACCTTTTGCCCTATTATCCCTCGGCAAATTACTCAAAAACTCTTGATAGCGTAGCAGTAAAATATATTCTTCTTGCTTGTTACAGTTTCAGCAAAGCAATAAAAAATACACTACTCTTCATCAGTCCTTAGAACAGAAAGGAATGCACTCTGAGGAAGTTCAACATTTCCAACCATCTTCATCCTTTTCTTTCCTTCTTTCTGTTTCTCGAGCAGCTTCCGTTTCCTGGAAATATCACCACCATAGCATTTTGCAGTGACATCCTTTCTGAATGCAGAAATAGTTTCACGCGCAATAATCTGGTTCTCTATTGCACCCTGGATAGGGATTTTAAACTGATGTCTTGGGATCTCATCTCTTAATCTTCTGCAGATATTGGAAGCTTTTTCCCTTGCACTATTTTTATACACAAGCATGGAAAGCGCGTCTACAGGAGATCCATTGACAAGTATGTCAAGTTTAACAAGTTCTGTTAATTTATATCCTTTAACATTATAATCAAAAGAAGCATACCCCCTGCTTACAGATTTAAGTTTGTCATAGAATTCAAACAAAACTTCTGCAAGAGGCATATCATATATTATCTCTACCCTTTTTTGATCAAGATAATTCATTGAAATTTGAACACCTCTTTTATTCATGCAGAGAGTCATTATTGAACCAAGATATTCTGTCGGGGTAATTATTGCTGCATTTATATATGGTTCTTCTGCATATTCGATTTTCACTGGATTTGGAAATTCCGTAGGATTATCTATCATAAAATCAGCTCCATCTTTTAATACAAGATGATAGCGAACCGAAGGTGATGTTAGAACAACTGAAAGCCCAAATTCCCGTTCTATCCTCTCCTGAACAACCTCAAGATGAAGAAGCCCTAAAAACCCGCACCTGAAACCAAACCCAAGTGCAACAGAAGAGTCTTTTTCATAGATAAGAGATGCATCATTAAGTTTTAATTTTTCCATAGCAGTAACCAATTCATTATAATCATTTGCATCAACAGGATAGATTGAAGAAAAGACAACAGGTTTTACTTCCTTAAATCCAGGAAGAGGCTCCAGAGCAGGTCTTGCACTTTCGGTTACAGTATCACCAACACGAATATCTGAAATATTTTTTATTCCTGCAATTATGTAACCTACCTCTCCTGCTTCCAATTTTGAATTTTTTTCAAATTTTATTTTAAAAAGCCCTGTCTCTTCCACTTTATAAACAGCATTTGTATTCATGAATTTAATTTGGGTTCCCTCTTTTACGAGTCCTGTAAAAACACGAATATGTACAATAACCCCTTTATATGTGTCATAGTGTGAATCAAATATCAAAGCTCTTAATAAATCTTCCGATTTTCCTTTTGGTGCAGGAATATAATGTACTATTGCTTCAAGAAGATCCTCTAATCCCTGCCCTGTTTTTCCTGAAACAAGTACTGCATGGTTGGAATCAAGGCCTAAATCATGATCGATCTGATGTCTGACACTTTCTATATCTGCGCTTGGCAGATCTATTTTATTAATTACAGGTATTATCTCAAGATTATGCTCCATTGCCATATATAAATTGGCAAGTGTCTGAGCCTCAACTCCCTGTGTTGCATCAATAAGGAGAACTGCCCCTTCACATGATGAAATTGCCCTAGAAACTTCATACGTAAAATCAACATGACCAGGAGTATCTACAAGATTAAGAATATAATCTTTGCCATCTTTGCCCTTATATGGAATAGTAACAGCCTGAGATTTAATTGTAATGCCGCGTTCTCTTTCAATATCCATGGAATCAAGCATTTGATTTTTAAAGTTACGCGATTCAACAATTGCGGCTTTTTCTATAAATCTGTCTGCAAGTGTAGATTTACCATGATCAAT
The DNA here is from genome assembly GCA_009783755.1 of Spirochaetaceae bacterium. Taxonomy (GTDB): domain Bacteria; phylum Spirochaetota; class Spirochaetia; order CADAEX01; family CADAEX01; genus WQTU01. The sequence continues at coordinate 7,735 of WRCW01000026.1, read as the reverse complement.
ATGTGCGATTATGCAGAAATTTCTTATATTATCCATTTACCGAAGACCTTTTATTTTCCTATTAAATGTGGTGTATTAAAAACTATTATAGCAGATTATTGGAATCTATTGAAGTGATCAATTGAATATTACTTTGCATAAAACCTGCTTTTCTCTTTTTAACTTCAATGCGTAAAAGAGCATATCTCTCTTTTAGATTATATCTCCACCCTTTTACAGCCAGAGGATCATTGACTGATAATCCTATTTCGTCTCCCAACAAACCTTCATAAATATTGTTTATTATATAGCGCTCACTGAAAAGGTAATTGCCAAAAGGTTCTATTTCCATACCAAAAAGAGGTAAAACAAGGTTTTTCATTGTATCTCTTCTTAAAGCAATATCAAAAGATTTTTGTTTTCTTGTTCCTAATGCCAATAAAACATTATCTGCTATCCCTTCCCTTGTATATTCAATATCAATAATAGTATCGTTTTTTAAAGACATTAATATTTTTTGAGCTTCAATAACTCCAGCAACTTTTTCTCCATTTATACTTTTTATTATATCTCCCTTTTGAAGTCCTGCTTTAGCAGATGCTTCTCCAGGTAAATTATATAAAATCTCAATCACTCCATTTTTTTCATACATGATAGAGCCAATTAAAGAGTGATAGACTTCTCCACCTTTATATAATGTAGGTACAATATCTGTAATCCAGTGTGAAGGGATCGCAAAATTGACCCCTTCAAATTGAGCTATACCAGCAAAAACAACCCCTACAAGCTCTCCATTTAAATTTAGCAATGGGCCTCCGCTGTTTCCAGGATTTATGGGAACATCCACCTGCATTGCATCTCCCATCTGTAAAAATTTTCTGCTTTTGGAAGAGATAATTCCCGAAGTCAATGTATTTTCAAGTCCGCCAGGAGAGCCTATTGCATATATTCTGTCTCCAATCTGAAATCTTTTACTTTCACTTGGACTAAATAGATACTCTGGAATATATTCGGTTTTTAAAAGAGCAATATCAAACATCGGATCCCATCCAATAACTTTTGCAGGAACTCTTGTTCCAATAGAATCCGACAATCTTATATATAGCCTTGAATAGCCTTCATATTCCGGGTTTACTTCACTCTCTATTACATGGTAGTTAGTTATAAGATAACCCCTTGGATCTATAAAAAAACCGCTTCCTATTACCCTGTCCGGCATTCCCATCCCATATTGCACTTTTATCCCTTTATTGACCCAAACAGTAACAGTCCCTTTGATCATATCCTGTGGAGAATCACTTTTTTGAACAGCATCTATATATTTTTTTTCAATATTAATTTTTCTTTTATTGAACTCTTCAAGTATCATGTAAAGGTAATAATTATTATTTATTTCAACAGCAAGATCAGCATATTTTATTAAAATGTCATCTGTAGGACGTGCTTTCTGCATATAGAGGATAAAATTCTTCATAGCAGTAAAGTAATTTTTTTCATTAAAATCTTTTTCAATATTATTAAACAAAATAGTATTAAGACTCTTATGAGGCGTAATACTATTTTGCATATTTATTTTTTTAAGTGATGATACTATATATTCAGCTGTGTAATAATCGTTATCTTCTTCTGCTGTTTCATAAAGCTTTTTTATTTTTTCAAATACTTTTTCTTTTAGCTCTTTAAAATCATAATCATCACTACCGCCATCTGCATTGGCTTTCTCAAATCCAGCAATTGTCATATATGCAGCAAATGGAGCGTTATTTTTAAGCATTTTATCTACATCTACAGACAAGGAGGAAAGCTTTGAAGTGCTAAAATCATTTATGTTGTTTTGCGTTGATTTACATGACAATAAAGAAAAGGTAATAAAAAATATTATCAATATATTTTTCAATTAATTACCTCAGCAAAATAATCGCTCCCTACTTTTATGATATATGCGGTATTATTTCCTGAATATATGTATTTACCAGATTCCAGGTTTATTGCAGAATCTATATTTATTCTTTTCTCCCCAATCCAGTAGATATTATTTTTTTTATCATAATAAACTTTATTCCATTTATCATTCTTTTTAACTTCTACAAGTATTTTATTTTCATATTTAGCTGTAAAATTAAATACCCCATCCATATTTGTGGCAAATTCCCTATATGTAATCCCACCTTCATCCCACTCTCTTGCATCATATATCCCATCTTCATCAAAATCCCAGTACTTTACTCCATTTTCAATTTTGAATTCAAATATTCCATTATTATTGCCATCATATTTTATTTCATATAGAACGCCGTCTCTGTAAATCTCTCTTGTTTCAAAAATATTATCCTGATTTAAATCTGACTCCCTATATGTAATGTTATTATCTCTTCTGGTACCTCTTCGCACAATTGAATTGATCTGATCATAAGACTGAAAATTTACAATATTTTCAGTTTTAAAATATTCAAATAATACTTTAAGACTATCAATATCACTTTTTCTGGAATTATCTGCACTTTTCTTTATGCTGTTAAATAGTTCAGAAATATTTGTATTTTTAAATAGAGGTGGAATAAGGTAATTTGAATAATCCAAAATATCAAAATGGGTTCTATTATTTTTAAAATTATAAATTTCACTGGAGTGCTTGTTATACAAAATCACAGTTTTAACAAATGGGTACTCATAGTATGCAATAAGCATATTTTCTTCAATATTTATAAAAGCAGGTTTACCATTCTGAAATCCAACAAAAAAATCATTTACATTATCCTGATTTTTGTCTTCGCTGTACCACTGGGGAATTCCCTTTTCAACAGACATGATTTTTTCAAAAATACCATCGCTATTGATATCATCTCTTATAAGTCCTGAATAAGCATCATAGTATTCTTTAAGGAAAGCAGATACCTCTTTGTCGGGAATCATTGAATTTATTATCTTGATATTCTTATAATCAGAAAAACCTTTAAGTGTGGAAAAAATTACAATATCATTGATAGTAGTTTTTCCAGCTACTGCTATTCTTTCAAGAAGAAGTTCAATACTATTATTCCCTGCTTTTTCAGCAAGTAAAATAAGTTCTCTTTTTACCCCTTTGTCCGGAGTAAGCCTTGATAATTCAAGAATAATTTCCGGGGCATATTTATATAAATCATTATTGTCAAGAATTACTTTTAACAGATTGTCTCTGTAAGCTTTATCGATCCCCAGGAGTCTTTTTATAAAAACATTATTATCCGGATATTTTGAAACTGCATAAGACAGATAGTCCTGTGCGCCTGCAAAATCGCCTCTGTTTATAAGCGAAAGTGTATATAAATCTATAAAACCAGGATCATCAATATATTGATCTTTAATAACATATAAAGCAGATAACGCTCTTTCATAATCTTTTACTCTTGTATAAAGTTGTCCAAGTTCATAAAAAGCATTGTTTTCATTATACAAATTCCAGTTTCTGTATGTTATAGCCTTTTTTAAATAATTGATTGAATTGTTTAAATCTTCGTTAAGCTTTATGACAATAAGAGCTTTTATATAATAAATATCCGAAAGTTCCTGATTATAAAGAGCAGCTTTATTTAAAAACATTTCTGTTTCGTCGAATTTATCTTCTTTAAAAAAACTATCAGCAGCAGTCAAATAGAGCTTTGCAATTTCGTTATTTGCATCAGAGTACAAAGGTATACTTAATAAAAAAGAGAAAATTATTATAGGAATGCTTATTTTACAAAGCTTAAGTATTACCTTCTTTTTTATTTTTTTCATCCTGCTCAACGTCTTTATTATCACTACTTTGTGAAATAGTATCTTTTTCCTTATTATGTACTTCCTGTTGTTCTATTACAATATTTTTATTTTTATAACCTATCCCGAGTAAAGTTCTTATTTCCAGATCATCAAGGGTCTCTTTAACTACAAGAGTTTCTGCAAGAAGATCAAGTTTTTCCCTGTTTTCTTTGAGGATCTGAGTGGTTTCATCATAGCACTCTTTGATAATAGTGCTTATCTCTTCATCTATAAGCTTTGCAGTCTCTTCAGAATAATCTTTATGCTGGGCAATCTCTTTTCCAATAAATATAGGTTCATCTTCCTGCCCTAAAGCTATAGGACCTACTTTAGTACTCATTCCCCATTCACAAACCATTTTTCTTGCAATCTGTGTGGCTTGTTTTAAATCATTCTGGGTTCCTGTAGTTGTATTATTAAAAATTACCCTTTCTGCTACATATCCGGCAAGAGATATTTTTATCCTGTCAAGAAGCCATCCTCTGCTCCTTGAGTATATCTCTTTTTCAGGAAGAGAGATCGCCATTCCAAGAGCTCTTCCATGCGGAATAACTGTTACTTTATGAAGAGGATCAGCATTTTCAAGCATATAGTGAAGAAGCGCATGCCCTGCTTCGTGATAAGCAGTTGCCTTTTTTTCTTCCGGTGAGATAACCCTGGAATGCCTTGCAACACCAAGCAATATCTTATCTCTTGCTTCTTCAAAATCCTGCATTGTCACTGCTTTTCTATCTTTTCTTGCTGCAAAAAGAGCAGCTTCGTTAACAAGGTTTGCAATATCAGCTCCGGAAGTTCCTGGTGTGGCTCTTGCAATTCTTTTAAGATCAACATCAGATCCAATTGGAATTTTTTTTGCATGAATATTTAATATATCTTCCCGTTCTTTTATATCAGGCATATCTACAACAACCTGCCTGTCAAATCTTCCTGGTCTTAAGAGCGCAGGGTCAAGAACATCCGGCCTGTTTGTTGCGGCTAGTATTATTACTCCATCTTTTGTATCAAAACCATCCATTTCAACAAGCATCTGGTTTAGTGTCTGTTCCCTTTCATCGTGACCGCCGCCATAACCAGCACCTCTGGTTCTTCCTACTGCATCAAGCTCATCTATAAAAAGAATACATGGCGCATTTTTTCTTCCCTGCTCAAAAAGATCCCTTACCCTGCTTGCGCCTACTCCAACAAACATCTCTACAAAGTCAGAGCCCGACATATGAAAATATGGAACTCCTGCTTCTCCTGCAATAGCTTTTGCCATTAAGGTTTTTCCTGTTCCAGGCATTCCTACGAGAAGGACACCTTTGGGAATTTTTGCCCCAATTTTTGTAAATTTTAAAGGATTTTTAAGAAAATCAACAACCTCTTGCAGTTCATATTTTGCTTCTTTCTGGCCAGCAACATCAGCAAAGGTAAATTTTTTATCAGTTTCCATGTAACGTTTTGCTCTGCTTTTTCCAAATCCCAAAGCTTTATTTCCGCCACCCTGCATCTGCCTGAACATAAACCATATAAAACCAAATCCTATTACCCATGGGATCAAATCAATAAGGACTCTGTAAGTTGAAACATTTTTTACAGCACCTGTAACTCTTATTCCCCGTGATTGTAGTTTTGTCAAAAGATTATCATCATAATAAGGTATTCTGGTTTTAAATTGTATTGGTCTGCTTGTATGGCTGGATGTAAAAGTTCCCTGAATTTCCTGATTATCAAAAATCTTTACACTTTCGATCCCGTTTTCTTCCATTGCTCTTAGAAATTCCGTGTAAGAAATTTCTTTTACACTGCTGGAATCATTAAAAACAAACATCATCAGAAAAAGACCTATAAGTGTTATAAGAAAAAAAAGGGCAAATTTGTTATTTCCAAAATTGTATTTAAATGGTCCTCCTGGACCTTTGGGATTGCCTTTATTTTTTTCATTGTTATCATCAGTCATTTATTCCTGCCTTGATAAATCAAACTTAAAAAAATCTCGATTCAAATAATAGTACATCAATGTCATTATCTTTATCTGCATCACATATTAACCTGGAAACCCTATTTCTATAATTAAAAACAGAACCCCATACAGCTAATATATCTTTATTATTGCATATTATCGGTATTAAATCTCTAAAATACCTCTCTATCTTCATTTCTAAAAACAATTTTTTTATGGTTTTTGTACCATATTCAAGAACAATAAAATCTCCCTCAGTCCTGTTTCTGATATGGATATCAGCAGTTATTTTGTTAACCGGGATCCATAAGTCATCTTTTTTACATTCAGATATTTTTATAATTCTTGAGGAAATATAAACTTTTTTGTTATTTTTATCAAATATAACAGGTAGTTCATACTCTTTTTCCGGTTTTACTATTAAATGATAACTATTTTTCTTTATAGTTACAATATCTCTTTTCCAAAAAAGGTTCTTTCCCTCTCTTTCAAGAGTATAGTCATGCCCTTTTAAAACTATATGACTTTTAACTCCTGTTTTTTTTGAAAAAAGAGGTTTTAAAAACTTATAAGGAAGTCTTTCCTCGCTGTTTTCGCTGATATTAAAAGCGCTATAAATTGCTTTGATTTTTAGGTATTCTGGAAGAGATAAAAAATTGTCATATTCTGTAACAAGAGCGCTCCCCTTTTTTTTCCATTCTATTTTTTCTGCAAGTTTTTCATCAATTATGCTGTCTGCATTGGCCATTTTTTCAGCAAGTAAAAGAAGAGATTTCTCATATCCTGGAAAAACTTTTTTGATGGAAGGGATAAGGTTGTTTCTGATTTTATTTCTTAGATAGTCATTTTCTTTATTGGTTGAATCACAGGAATATTTTATTTTATTCTCTTTAAGATATTCAAAAATATCTGATTTACTTACATTTATTAATGGTCTTAAAATATTCCCGGAATTTTCACCAATCCCTTTTAACCCTTCGGGTCCGCTTCCCTGAAAAAATCTCATGATAATTGTTTCACAGTTATCATCCAGATTATGGGCAACAGCAATATATTTGCAGTTATTATTTTCAGCTATGCTATTCAAAAAGGAGTATCTTACTTTTCTTGCAGCAGCCTCAATTCCATGTTTTTTAGAAAACTTATCAATAGTTCCTTTGCTGTCCTTACCCATAAAAAACGGGATGCTACGTATGCTGCAATTATTTTCAGCAATTCTAATTTCTTTTTTTATCTCATCTTTATTTCTTAAACAGTGATCAAAATATGCAGCTATAACTTTTATATTCAATTTATCTTTTAACCGGAATAATATATCCAACAGAGCTGTGGAGTCAGGTCCTGCTGAAAAAGCCAAAAGGATATTGTTATTTTCTTTTCCAAGAATAGGAGATAATGTTTTTTCTGCTGATTTAAGTATTTTGGATGTTTTTGATTCTGTTGACTTCATTCATAACCTTTTCAGAAGATGAAGTAACTATTTTTAACAGGTAATCTGCAGCCAGACTGATACTATTTTTAAATATTGTTATTTCAGGTTCCTGTGGAATCCCTAAAACATGTTCATAAACTTTTTCTTTATCAATAGGTCTGCCTATACCTATATAAAAACGGCTAAAATTTCCTGTCCCTGTCTGATCTATTATCGAATATAGTCCATTGTGGCCAGCATCTCCACCCTCTCTTTTTAGCCTGAGTACTCCGGGATAAAGATCCATATTATCGCATATAACAACTATATTATCCAAATCTGTATCTGCTTTTTTTAAAACAGATTTTAAAATCAGACCTGATCTATTCATAAAAGTAAGGGGTTTAACAAGGAATATCTCTTCTCCTTCATAAACCCCTTTTCCACATAAATAATTAGAAAAAAAACTTTTCTTTAATTTAATATCAATTTTTTCTGATAAAAGTTCTATAACAAGAAAACCTGCATTGTGCCTTGTAAGGCTATATTTTTCTCCAGGATTTCCAAGTCCAATAAAAACTTTACTCAGCTTTAGCATCTCCTGCAGGTGCAGCTCCGCCAGCTTT
>WRCW01000025.1 GCA_009783755.1 Spirochaetaceae bacterium | reverse complement strand
TTCTATGCAATTTTTTCAAGTGAGCCTATATGATAGATTTGATTTTGAAACACATCGCTAACTGCTTTATAGTCCAGGATTTCGAGTTTTTTAACAATTTTTTAAATTATGATTTGATATTCACGTAATAAATATAATTTTTTCTATAATTATTGACATTTTTTTGCAGCTATTATATATATACTCATCAAGTGCCGCTTTAGCTCAGTCGGTAGAGCAGTAGACTGAAAATCTACGTGTCCGCAGTTCAATTCTGCGAGGCGGCAATAATCTATACCACTGCAATAATTTTAAATCATTCTATTAATTACTATCTCTTCTTCGATTATTTATTCGCCTCTCCGGCATTTGCCGCCTGTCAATATTGTTTTTACGCCTATCTTCTTTTCGCCTTTCTTTTGCAGGCATCTGCTTATATAAATACTTTCTCAATGTCTGCAAAACAGCATCAAAATCAACTGGTTTCCCTATGTGGTCATTCATGCCCGTACTAAGACAGTTGTCAACATCTTCTTTAAATACATTCGCTGTCATTGCGATAATGGGGATATCCTTTGCCCTTTTACTATCAAGCGCACGGATAGCGCGCGTTGCTTGATACCCATCCATTTCCGGCATTTGAAGATCCATAAAAATAATGTTGTACCTTTCCGGATTTTCGCTGAACATTCGCACAGCCTCAACTCCGTTTTCCGCGCAATCTATTTCCACAAGAGTTGGCTCCAAAGAGGCTATTACTATCTCGCGGTTTATCTCCACATCCTCTACCAACAATACGCGGTATCCCCAAAAGCGGTCTATCATTTCAGATGTATCTTTTTTCTCTTCATTCAATAAATCGATACCGAAATATTTATTAATACACTCTATAAAATCAGATGGGAAAATGGGTTTTGGCAGGAATTTATCTATCCCCACTCCTTTAGCTTCTGCTTCGATTTGCTGCCACTCTATCGAAGAGATCATTATAATTACCGGCTCATCAGCTACTATTTTCTTTATATAACGCGTGAGTTCTATACCATTCATGCCAGGCATTTTCCAATCAACAAAACATATATCATATGTTTTTCCGCTTTCAATAAGCTTAAGCGCTTCTTCGCTGCTTGCTGCCTTGTCACATGGAATACTAAAACGCATCGCGATATCTACGAAATGTTGCAGTATATCTTCATCATCATCAACAATTAATATTCTGATATTTTTTGAATTAATATTATTTGGCGGTATATATTTATTATCTACCTGCTCATTTGACTTATTTGCTTTGATAGTAAAGCTAAATGTTGAGCCGTGGCCGAGCGAAGAAGATACTGAAATATTTCCTCCCATCAATTCAACTATCCGCTTTGTCAATGCAAGGCCAAGCCCTGTCCCGCCATATTTTCGTGTTGTACTGCTTTCAGCTTGTTCAAAGGGATTAAACATTCTTGCTTGCTGTTCCGGGCTTATGCCCACACCTGTATCTGTTATTTCAAATTTGATTTCGCAAGCACTATTTTCTTCTTTCAACAAATAAGTGTTCATGCTTACAGCACCATGTTCCTGCGTGAATTTTACAGCGTTTGAGAGCAGGTTCGTTATTACCTGGGCAAGGCGTTGATCATCACACATAAGTTTGCGTGGAACTTTCTCATCTATATATACTTTAAATTTTTGATGTTTTTCAACAATACGAAAGTTGATGATATTTACAACTTTCTTTATCATATCTTCAAAATCGAAAGACACTGGGAACAGTTCCAATTTATCTGCTTCGATTTTAGACATATCTAGCACATCGTTTATTATGCCGAGCAAATGATTCGACGCTCCTTCTATTTTTAACAACGCGTAATCTTTCCTTTCAATGCTGTGTGCAGTTTTTGCTATGTTGGTCATACCTATTATCGCATTCATTGGCGTTCGTATCTCATGGCTCATGTTGGCTAAAAAACTGGATTTGCTCTTGTTCGCACTCTCTGCTTCGCTTTTTGCTTTTTCAAGAAAATTCATTGTTCTATTAAGTATTCTATAAAATAGAATAATCAATACAGATAGTATCGCGATGATAAGTATTATAATGATGATTACCTGAGCAGTTACTTGATAAATCGCTTTCATTGCAATGTTTCTATTCTGTAATGTAATTACAGACCATGAATCTGAATATCCGGGTAAAGTTATGGGCTCATAACTCATGTAATAAGTATTATCTCCCTCTTTAACGATTTCTAACCCGCGATTACCTTTCATGACCGAGTTGATCACAGCTTTAAAATCATTCGATACAGCAATCTTCTCATCTGCAGTGATAACGCTACCATCCTGATTGAAAATCGTTTTTCCAAAACCATCTGTCAAAGGAATAGTTCGGACCAATGTTTTATAATTGGTGAGTGTCTCTATATATTGGTTATCCGGATGCGCAAGCACAACGCCTTCGCCATCTATGATAAATGAATAACGTCCTCCATTCGTGTTTGCGTATTCATTGACCAGCCCCTGCATATACGCAAGGCTGATATCTGCGCCAAAAACGTATGCAATTTCATCAGAACCAGTGTACATGGGTATAAATACCGCAGTACAAGGCATACCTGTTGATACTGATATATATGAGCGGGCAACAAAGGGTTGCATGGTTTCTGTTATCTGTAAAAACCACCATCGTTGGCCGCGATCTCCCAATGTGCCGGAGGAACGCGCCACCTGCCATCCATAGTTAGCAGCAGATTTATCTGCAACTGTTATATATAGAAGCTCTAAAAATTCATTTCGTTCTGTTGAGTTGGCAAATATCGGGGATATGCCTCTATTGGGGCCAGAGGTTGGTACATTAAATGTATTTGTATTTAATGAGAGTTCATAACATAAGCTATACGCCCCTTCCATGAATGAGCGTACTGTTTGCTGAAGAGAAAACGATGTCTGGCGCGTCTCGCTTCTTATTTGCTCATCATAAGCATGTGTGAGCAAATATACAGTCATCAAAGGGATTATAATGAGTAGCGCAGCTACCAGAAAGAAAGACAAGAAAAAAAAGCGGGGCATATGATGCTTATTTTCATTTTCTTTGTTGTGAGATAATATTTTTTTGTTATTCATGACATCCCACCTTGATTATTTTTCAGCAATCGAACATTGATCATTTATTTTGTTAAAATCATATTCAGCCGCTTTTGGGGTCTGATGATAATTAAATATTGGCAATATGCTTACCTCCATTCTCTCTTACAAATTTCTTAAATCTTTCTGGCAGAGGCGCATGAAATTTTTTGATTCCATGCACAGGTATCTCTATTATTAGAATATGGGCATGGAGCATCATTGTTATTTCCCCATATTTTACAATTTTACGGCTATACAGAGGATCTCCTATTATAGGGCATCCATAATGTTGCAAATGAACTCTAAGCTGATGTGTTCTTCCTGTCTCAGGTTCAAGCGAGACAAGAGATGTGTCCTCAAACTCTTTTAGAATACGAAAACGGGTTATTGCTTCTTTTCCTTTTCCAGTAACTACTGAAAACTTTTTTCTATTCTTTCTATCTCTTATAAGATTGGCTTCTATAACCCCTTCCCGGGATCGCATCTTCCCCTTAACTACTGCAAGATATTTTTTCTTGACTTTTTTATCTCTGAACTGCTGTGAGAGGAATTCATGAGCAACGCTGTTTTTGGCTGTTATTATTACTCCTGATGTTTCTTTATCAAGCCTGTGTACAATCCCTGGTCTAATGTCATCATCATCTTTATCAAAATCATTATCAGCAAAGTGGTATAAAAATGCATTTGCAAGAGTTCCACCAGGATTGCCGGCAGCAGGATGAACGACCATCCCTTGCGATTTATTGATTACAGCAATATTTTCATCTTCATATATTATATCAAGATCAATTTTTTCCGGTTTAATATCTACTTCAGGGGCAGAATCATATTCAATATCAATAGAATCGTTGATTTTTACTGTTTTTGATAATTTTGCTTCTTTTCCATTGATAAATACTTTCGCATCTCTTGCTTTAAGCTGGCTTCTTGTTAATATTTTCAGATGATCTGAAATATATTTATCAATCCGTATTTCCAACAGGTTGAGATCGTCTATTTTGAATTGTTTGTTTATTCGCATTCTTTTTTTTCCCCTTAGCTTTGATTTTACCTATAACAAAATCAAGAACCGCTACTCCGGCTGAAACACATAAAGCTGTAATAAGAACTCTTTCAACATCTTTAGTTGATTTATCTCCTTCACCAGCTCCTCCGAGCATTGATGGAGCATTTTTATTATCAAAACCACTTGCGGCATAATCATAAAAATCCAGACCTAATTTTGAAAAAAATACAGTAAGAGGATAACTTCCAACAAGAATGATTTCAGCACGTCTTATATCTTTTAATATTTGCGGGAATGCAGTTGTGTCGTATTCTTCAGCTATAAGATCATCATAAGTATTATCAGCAGAAAATATCAGAGAATTAATAAAACAGAATAAAACAACTACAGCTATTTTTCTCATTTCTATAACGCTAAAAACTCCCTTTCAATTACGGCTTCCGAACAATCTTGTTCCGATCCTGATTATATTAGAACCCTCTTCTATTGCAATCTTAAAATCAGATGACATTCCCATTGAAAGAGTATCAATTTTAAGATCAGGATGACTAGCTTCAATTTTCCTGAACAAATTTGCAAGCATCCTAAAAGATCCTCTTATGGCTTTTTCATCATCTGTAAAAGGGGCAATAGTCATAAGCCCTTTTATATTCAAATTTTCAAGATTTCTTATTTTATCTATAGATTCAAATAATTCTTTTTCACTTGAAAAACCATTTTTTGATTGCTCTCCGGATGTATTATACTCAAGAAGTATTGATATATCTTTTCCCAAAGCTTTACAGCATTTGGAGAGTTCTTCCGCTGTTTCATATTTATCAATAGAATCTATTGAACATGCAACAGCAATTGCTTTTTTAACTTTGTTTCTCTGCAAATGGCCAATAAGATGTATTTCCGCATCGCTGTGAAAAGAGCTGTACTTTTCTTCCATTTCCTGAACACGGTTTTCACCTAAAAGCTTTATTCCTGCTTTATAAGCTGCTTCTGCATATTCCAGAGGTTTTGTTTTAGTTACAGCCATCAATTTTATTTCACTGGGATCTCTTCCTGCTATTTTTGCAGCAGAAATTATTTCTTCCAGAACACTATTAATATTATCCTGTATATTTTTAAAAAGAATATTTTCCAAAATAAACCCTTTTTATTATATTGAATTGCAGTATCTATAATTTAATACCTACCCTTCCGGTATAGTCAATACGGCTTAAGTAAATCTTTGTTTTATTGGAAAAATATTCATCTACTGCTTTTTTTGCTCCAGTAAAATGACCATAATCGTCTATAATAAGCACACCATTTTTATTCAGCAAAGGATAAAGTATTTCAAGTTCTTTTTTTGTTGATTCATACCAGTCTGTATCTAAGCGTAAAAGAGAAATAGATTGTGGTGTACCATTATCAAGAGTTTTACACACATCTCCTATATGAAATTCAACCATATTTTCTGGATAGCCCACTGATAGCATATTTCTTCTAACTTCATTGATACCTGCTGCCCACAGGTAATTTCCTTCATTATCTTTGCTCTTCTTCCATCTCTCTTTCATGTTTTTGCCTGTCCATGAGATACAGTCATTTTCATCTGGTTCTGTCATGCCGGAAAAAGTATCATACAGAACTATTTTTCGATCTTGTTTTCCAAGTCTTAAAAGAGATTCTGCCATGATCATACAGGCACCCCCTTTCCAGACTCCGCACTCTACAAAATCTCCGGATATATTGTTTTTAACAACATACTCCACTGATTTAAAAATATTGTATCCTCTTTCAATAGAGATCATTGTGTATTGTTTTGTTTTTTCCCATATTTCGAGAAACTCTTTTTCCATATCACTTTTGTATTGTGAAGGATGTATTATGCCATACCCTTTTTTTTCAAGAAATAAGAGCGCCCTGTTTATTAAATATTTCAAACTACTTCCTCTATTTAAGCAAGTCTAGGAATTCCTGCTCTGATATAATTTTTATTTCTGCTTTTAAAGCTTTTTCATATTTCGAGCCTGGTGCTTGTCCGCATAAGAGGTGAGTTGTCTTTCCGCTTATCTGGCTTACAACATCCCCTCCTCTTTTTTTGATCTCATCTTCTGCAATTGTCCTTGGCTTAAAATTATCAAAACTTCCGGTAACGCACCATGATTGACCTGTAAATACCTGATTTATATTTGAAACAATTGCTTTTTCTTCTTTCATTATAAGCCCTGCTTTACGAAGCCTTTTTATTGTTTCTCTAATTTTTTTATCATTAAAATATTTTATAAAAGATTCTGTAGTTTTTTCCCCTATTCCATTTATGTTAAGAAGTTTTTCTGTATCATTATTTTCAGCAATTTCACATATGGCTTCTATGGAATTTATTCCTGCGTCAATTAAAAGCTGAGAAACTTTTGGGCCAATATCTGGTATTCCCAAAGATGATAAAACAGTTCTAAAAGGTTTTTCTTTGCTTTTTTCAATTCCTTTTTTTATTAGCTCTGTTTTTTTCTGGGCATAACCTTCATAGTTTTCAAGAATAGAGAGATCTTTTTCATAAAGCTCATAAACATTCTCTATAATTTTTTCTCTTACAAGAAGTTCTACTGTTTCAAAACCAAGATTTTCAATATTCATTTGATCTTTGGAAACAAAAAAGTTTATTTGTCCTTTTACTCTTTCCGGACAAAGTTCATTTTTACAAAAAAGATGCGCTCCATCTAAAATAAGCTTGCTTTTACAAAAAGGGCAATCTTCTGGTATTTTCCATATATGGCTTTCATGCACCCCTTTTTCAACAACATTTTCTATGGCTGGTATGACATCTCCTCTTCTGGATACTGTAACTCTGTCGCCAATAGATAAGGAAAGAAAATTTATATAGTCCTGATTATGGAGTGTAACATTGGATACAACAGAACCTGATATTTCAACAGGTTCTATTTTTGCAACAGGAGTAGCTCTGCCTGTTCTTCCGATTTGAATATCAATTGATTTGACAGTTGATTCTGCTTCTGATGATTCAAATTTATATGCTATTGCCCATTTTGGATGATGGCCAGTGTATCCATATTTTTCCCTGTCGCTAATATTATCGATTTTGATTACAAGCCCATCAATTTCATAATCAAGATTTTTTCTTTCTTTAATTTCTTTCGCTATATATGAAGCAATATCAGTTATTTTAGCTACAGGAATAAAATTACTGGTGGGAGATATCTTGCTATCGGAATCTGCAAATGCCATTACATTTTTATTTAAACGAAATCCAAGATCAGAAAGTTTTTTAAGTGTTTCATAATGAGTAGGTATTTCAATATCTTTAAAAAAACCTTCATAAACATATATATTCAGAGGCACTTTATGCACTTCTGAACTTTTTATTCTTCTTATTGTTCCTGCTGCAAGATTACGTGGATTTGCAAATCTATTATCAAGTGATTGGTTTATCTCATTAAAATTTTCAAGCGGAAGATATATCTCTCCTCTGACAGCAACAGTTATTTTTTCTCCAAGCTTCAAAGGGACTGCCCCTATTGTTTTAACATTTGCAGTAACATCATTTCCTGTTTCTCCGTTACCTCTTGTTACAGCCCTTTCAAGAATACCATCTTTGTAGTAAAGCACTATTGAAATACCATCGATTTTTTCTTCAATAATTAGAGCGGGAGTGCTTAAAGAATGTTTTTTTAATTTTTCGATCCATTTTAGAAGATCTGGGATATTATAAACTTTATCAAGGCTTAAAACAGGAATTGTATGTTTTACATCCGGCAGTTCGGACGTAAGATCAGATCCAACCCTTTTTACAGGAGAGTTTTCACTTGCATATTGCGGGTATTTTTTTTCAAGAAACTGAAGCCGGTCAAAAAGTGAATCATATTCTCTGTCCGATACCGATGGTTTATTAAGCACATAATATTCATGCTGATACTTAAGCAGCAGATCAATAAGAGTTTTTATCTCATCTATATCTTTTTCATCACTTGACCCTGAAAAAAGGTCTAACTGATTTTTATTCACCTTTTCTTATAAAAGCATCTTTATATCCAATATTTCTCGCTTTATGGAGAACAACTCCCCTCTCATCTGTTTTAAGAGGGCCAGCCATTACTTTATATAAAAATTGCTTTTCATCATAATAAATAATTACAGGATAATCAATATTCACAGATTTCATTACTTTCTCTGCGCTTGAATAATCTTTAAATGCTATAAGCTGGACATAAAAACTTTCTTTAATAATTTTGGAATTATCTTTCCCCGGGGCTGGAATAACAACTGTATCATCTGCAACTAATCCTGTTAAAGCTATACTTTTATCATCATCAACTACAGGAGGTCTTAACTCTGTTGGTCTAAGAAAATATTTTTTCTCCCCATTTTCATAATACCCTTCAGTTGGAGAGAGCAGTTCATCATCAACACTCTTGGCTTTTGCAATAGCGGCAGAATCACTTTTTTCAACAGGAAGAGATATTGGTCCCAGATCAGAATTTAGCAGAGCATCTTCCATAACCAGCTCTTCGGTTATTGCATCATCAGTTTTAGCTTCAGCGATATCACTGATACTTCCTTCATCATAAATAATTACTACCTTCTGTGGCAATTTATCTGCTGACAGAGCACTTGCTGAAGATCCTACAGAACTATCTGCAGCATCTCCTGATAAAATACTTTCAAGTTCTGCAACATTAGACAGAATAGGAGTATCGGGAGCGCTTAAAGCTTTTTTATCAATTCCTTCTTTAACTATTTGTGCTTTAATTGATAAAATTTCATCCTGTTTTATTTCAAGATTTTCAGCAGCATCTTTGGAAAGAAGAAGAAAAAGATTGTTATCATTAAGAGTATCAACAATAATTACTTCGACAATGTTTTTATTTTTAGTATTTTCTACAGAGATAATTGTGTTTATTGGAAAAGAATTTGAAGCTCCATAAAATCCTTTATGCGGGAATTCTCCGAACCGGCTCATTGCAGCTGTCCCTTCCCAAACAATGTCTGCCATTAGAAAACTACAGCATATAATAAAAAGAAATGTTACGAAAAATATTTTTCTATAATAATTCATAAAAACTCCGGATTTTTCAAAGACTCCATTTATAGGGTTGGTTCAATTTGTTTACCAACACTTTGACCTGCTAAAAATAGTTTTTCTTCAATATTGCTGGATAAACGCCTTTGTAAAGGATCATTAAAAATATAGTTGTTTGTGAAAACAATATCATCAGTAAATAGATTATAAACTTTATACTCTCCTGATATTATCATCGCATCATCAGCAATTTTTAAATTTAAAACAGCAGAAACAAGAAATTCAGCTCCTCCTGATTTTGCCAGCTGATTAAGAGTTTCGAAATCCTTGATCTGATTTCTCCCTGAATCATTTGAAAAAACTATATGACCGCTGTCAAAAAGAGTGTCCATAATACCATCTTCAATTCTGGTTATCCATAAAACAGCATCTTCGTTAATCCCGCTATTTAAAACTATGTCTCCCTTTTCTATATATACAAATACAGTTTCTGCATATACAGGGATAAAAGATAAAATAATAGCAAAAAATAAGCAAAATAGAACTTTTCTTTTCACTTTAAACATCCTTTTATTTATTATCGGTATAATCTTGATGATGTTCACTAGAAATGATAACTTTTAAAATCTGAATTACTATTTTTGCTCCATGTTGCAGGGGTTGGGACATTAAAAATTAACAATTATGGAATACTATGTTATTCAATTGATGACAGGAAAAGAAGAATCTTTTCTTAAATATGCCAAAAACTCTCTACTGGGAGAAGATATCCATTTTTTATGGCTAAGAAGAGAACTTTTTATAAAAAAATCAGGGATAACAAAAAAATCAGTTTCTTCAATTTTTCCAGGCTATCTTTTTATTGAATCAGACAATATTTCTTATGATTTTTATAAAAAAATAAGAAAATTTCCAGGATTTTGCAGGTTTTTAAGGGATAATGATGATATAAGACCCCTTCCTAATGATGACAAAAAGTTTGTTTATCAGCTATCTTTAAATGGTGAGGTAGCAGGAATTTCCAAAATCTATTTTAATAAAGATGATAAAATAAAAGTAGTCAGCGGGCCAATGAAAGGTCTTGAAGGTGAGATCATTAAAGTAGATAAAAGAAAAAAAAGGGCAAAAATTAAATTAAAATTATATGAAAATTCTTTTTTAATTGATTTTGGATTTGAATTAATTGAACTCAATAAAGAGGAGTAGTAAAAATCTTTGGCTTTATGCAGAAGGTTTTACAGGCAGAATAGATGAAAAATAGAATTGCTATTATTGGAGCAGGCGAAGCTGGCAGATCTCTTGCATCAGAGATAATAAAAAAAGGGATTGCAGGTGAAATTGTCTGTTTTGTTGATGATAATAAAGCAAAAATAGGCACTGATATTGATGGTATTATAATTGAAGGGCCTATATCAGATATTCAAATAATACAAAAAAAACATAAAGCAGATGAAGCTCTTATAGCAATACCAAGCGCTTCACGTAAAAGAATAAAAGAAATATATGATATTCTGCAAAAAGGTAAATTCAAGCGTATATTAATTCTTCCGGGAATATCTCAAATAATTGATGGAAGCGCTCACTTAATCCAGGCAAGAGAAATATCTGCTCTTGACCTTCTTGGGAGAAACCCTGTTGTAATACCATTAAAGAAAACACTTCATTACCTTAAAGATAAAAGAGTTTTAATAACAGGCGCAGGTGGAAGCATAGGCAGCGAACTTGCAAGGCAGCTTCTTTCAGCAAGCGCATCAAGACTCTATCTTTTTGGGCATGGAGAAAACAGTATTTATGAAATAGAAAAAGAGTTGAATCTTCTTCAAAAAGAAGGAGTTGGTGAAAAAGCTACTATTATACCTATAATAGGAGAAATACAGGATAAAGATTTTATTACTTTTATATTAAAAAGAGTTAAAGCTGATGTTATTTTTAACTGCGCTGCATATAAACATGTTCCAATGATGGAAGTTAATCCTGTACAGGCAGTGCAAAATAATGTTTTTGGAACCAAGAATCTTATAGAAGCTTCAATAGAAGCAGGTGTAAAAAAGTTTATACACATCTCCACAGATAAGGCTGTAGAACCTATTGGTATTTATGGTGCATCAAAATTTATATGCGAGGATTTAATTCTTGGCAGCAATAATTCTAAAACAGATTTTATGGTCGTAAGATTTGGGAATGTTCTTGGATCACGCGGAAGCATTTTGCCATTGTTTAAAGACCAAATTTTAAGCGGCGGCCATGTTACAATAACACATCCGCAGATCATGCGATTTTTTATGACAATACCTGAAGCTGTTTCACTGGTACTAAAGACTGCTGGATTTGGAAAATCTGGAAGCCTCTATATTCTTGATATGGGAGATCCTCTTTTAATCAAAGATATTGCAGAGCAGATGATAAAATTTTATGGTCTTGAACCTGATATAGATATCCCAATAATTTATACAGGGATAAGACCTGGCGAAAAATTTATGGAAAAACTCTGGCGTGATGATGAAAAAATTGATCATACAGAGGTACAGAGGGTCAATATACTTCTTGAAAGAAAAGGGCTCGGTGATAAACTTGATGCTCTTCTTTCCGAACTAAAACCTATATGTTTTTTTGACTCTGGGTCAAAAAATAAATACAGAAACAGACACCAGCTTAGAAAAATCTTAAAAAAATATATTCCCACTATTGAAAGGCCGGAAAATGAGCCAGAATTCTAAACCTAAAAAATCTTTCCTGAAAAAAGTCATAAGCGCTTCGCAGAATATACAAAATAGTAATTTTATCCCTTTTGCACTCCCCTCTTTGGGAAAAGAAGAGGAAGAAGCTGTTATAAAAGTTTTAAGAAGCAATTGGATCACAACCGGTAATGTTACAGAAAATTTCGAAAAAGAGTTTAGCAAAAAAATTGGCTCTAAATATGCAATAGCTGTTAACTCTGCAACTGCAGGGCTTCATCTTGCGCTGGATTCTTTTAATCTTAAGAAAGAAAGCTTTGTAATTACTTCTCCCTATACATTTACATCAACAGCAGAAGTTACCCGCTACCTGAATCTCCATCCTCTTTTTGTTGATATAAACGAGGAAGATTATAATATAGATCCTCTCTTGATTGAAAAAGCGATCAAAAACAATAAAAATACTTCTGCCATAATACCTGTCCATATAGCAGGAGATCTTTGTAAAATGAAAGAGATAATGGATATTTCAAATAAAAATAATATCCCTGTTTTCGAAGATGCTGCTCATGCTTTCCCTGTATGTGAAAAGTTCCCAGAGAGCGAAAATATGAAATTTGCAGGTACTTTCGGAGATGCAGGAGTTTTTTCATTTTATGCTACAAAGACAATAACAACCGGTGAAGGGGGAATGGTTGTAACAGATAATGAGAAAATTGCCCATCACATGAAAATGATGCGCCTTCATGGAATTGATCGTGATGTTTGGGACAGATACAATACAGAAGAGAATAAGTGGTATTATGAAGTAAAAGCTCCTGGATTTAAATATAATTTAACAGATATTGCAAGCGCCATAGGAATTGAGCAGCTAAAGAAAGCTGATATATTCAAACAAAAGCGTACTAAAATTGCAGATTTATATAATAAGGCATTTAAAGAGTATGATTTTATTACTCTCCCGCCTGTTTCTGAAAGCCATTGCTGGCACTTATATATAGTAAGAATAAACAGCGCTAAACTTAAAATAAGCAGAGATGAGTTTATTCAAAAATTGCTGGATAAAGGGATTGGAGTATCTGTTCATTTTATTCCGCTTCATATTATGCCATATTATAAAAATGCTTATGACCTAAAACCAGATGATTTTCCAAGAGCGCTGGAAAAATATTTAACATCTATAAGCCTTCCTATTTATCCAACTCTTGATGAGGAAAAAATTGAATATATAATAGATAGTGTGATTGAAATAGGTTCTGATAGTTATCAATAAGGCTGCGCCAGGGATGGCGCGCACTGCGTCGCAGCATGGATCACGGCATGGACGCCGTATCCCGCGCTAGCCATGGACACCTGCGTGCGACTTTCCTTGCGCCGCAGGTGTGCAGTGTCCATCGGGGACACCGCCAAGCGATCAGCGCGAGGTGCCGCTGTTAGGGTTTTCGCAAGGCTGCGCCAGGGATGGCGCGCACTGCGCCGCAGCATGGATCACGGCATGGACGCCGTATCCCGCGCTAGCCAAGGATGGCGATCAGCGCGGGGCGCCACTGTTAGGGTTTTCGCAGGAGGATTACTTGATTACAAAGAAAAAACAACTTTTTCTAAACGATTATTACCTCCCCAATATGCTAAATGCTTTAGTATTCAGATCTGAAAAAGAAAAAGGGGTGATAAAATCTGCAAAACTTCCCCCTTTAAATGATAAAAATTACACAATAATATCGATTAACGATATACCTGGAAATAAAGAGATAAGTTTCCTTAATAACCAGGTGCCCATACTTACAGATAAAAAGGTAAATTATAAAGGGGAACCTGTTTATATAATAACTTATAAAAATGAGGAATCACGTAAATTTGCTGTAAATGGAATATTCCTTGATATAGAACAGGATCCATATCTTTCTTTTCTTAAAGATAAAATAATAGAAGAACAAATCGTTTATAAAAAATCCTATTCTTTCTCAGATGACCAGGATAGCAAAATAGACTTTTCACAGCTTTCTGAAAATATTTCGCTGAATGAAAATAAATATCTGGAATCAGACAATGACCTGCTTCTGCAAATCGACAACTTTTTTGCTAACCCATACCACACAAGGTATTGCGAACCTTATGGTGCAATAGCCCAGCCCGAAAAAAATGGGAATATTAATATTTACACAGTAACGCAATGTCCTTCCCATGTGCAAAAAAGTGTGGCTGATACACTTGGAATAAGCCCCAAGAATGTTAAAGTTATTATTACAGCATTAAGCTCCCCTCTTGAAGGGAGGATATGGTACCCTTCTCTTATATCATGCCAGGCAGCAGTAGCAGCATGGAAAACAGGTAAGCCTGTTAAATTGATATTATCAAAGCAGGATACAGATAATTATACTCCTGCTCAATTTCCATTCCGCATCACATATAAAACAGCCATATCTAAAATTGGAAAATTAAAAAAAATGGAAATAAACCTGGAAATTGATGCAGGCGCATATCCTATTATTATAGATGAGCTATATGAAAAATCATTTTTTTCTGCAACTGGTTTTCTTGATTGTCCCGATATCTCGATGAATCTTTCTGTAATAAAAACAAGCAAACCCCCAATGTCATTTATTTCGAGTTTTAATTTTTCTATGCTTAATATTTCACTTGAAAAACATATTTCAAATATGGTCAGGAAATTGAGGTTAAGTCCTGTAGAATGGAGAAGGAATAATACTCTTGAAAAATTGCTTAAAAATAGATATTGGAGTGTTCAGAAAGAGCCTAAACAGCCAATAACATACAACAAGGAAAGTATTCTTTCAATTATCGATGCTATTTCTGTAGCATCTGATTTTGAAAGAAAATATGCATCATTTGAACTAATGAGAACAAACAAAAAAAATAATAAAAGCTACAAATTATCCGGAATTGGTTTTTCGTTAGCTTTTTTTAGTAATGCAATCCCTCTTAAATCAATGGAAAAAGATAAATTATCATTAAAAATGGTGCTTGATAATTCTTCAAATTTAAATATTTATACGCTTACTGTTCCTAATGGAAATCATAATTATGATATATGGAAAAAATATACAGGGGAACTCCTGGAAATTCCAATGGAAAAAATATATATACTCCCCCACAGGACAGATATTGCGACTACGTCTGCTCCTTATGTTTTTTCAAAAGGGCTTGCGGGATTTAGCGAGTTATTAAGAAAAGCTTCTCACAATATGCAGAAAAAGAGAGCTAAAAATTCTCTGCCTATAGAAATTACAACTTCACTCTCTCTGGAGACTCTTAATAAAAATGATCTATCATGGGGAGCAGCTGTAGTAGAGCTTTCTATCGATACATTTACTTATGAAATTGAGATAAAAGGAGTATGGTACTGTTTTGATTGCGGATATATGTTAAATAAAGATATTATGGATAAAAGCGTATATTCAGGAATTATTGACAGCCTTAACTGGATATCCGGTGCATCTGAAAAAGCATGGTCTTTGCAAAGCAAGAACATCAGACACTTTATGAACATACCCATTTTTACAGAATATACTAATGTAACAAAAAAGAATAAATCATTTGATATAGGAGATTTGCCTCTTTCTTTGACCCCAGGCGCTTACTATAATGCGCTTATCCAGGCATTAGGTGAAGATATCTATAATATTCCAATGACTATTGATAAAGTTGATACTATTCTCAATATTAGCAGGCAGAAATGAATATAAAATTTAATTTAAATAATATTGAAGTAATTGTGGATATTGATCCATTTACCCGTCTTTCAACAATACTCAGAGAAAATTTTGGACTCTTCTTTACAAAAGAGAGCTGCCGGAGTGGAGAATGCGGGGCATGCACTGTACTGCTTGATGGTGTGCCTGTTCCCTCCTGCGTTATACTTGCTTTTACTCTTAAAAACAGGGAGGTAATAACGCTTGAGAATTATGAAAAGACAGAAAACTGCGATATTATAAAAAAATCACTTAAAAGTGCAGGTTGTTACCTTTGCCAATATTGTAAACAGGGAAGATTATTAGTTATTCAGCATCTAATAGAGAATCGCAAAGAATTGAGTGATACTGATATTTCTGAAGCGCTTTCAGGGAATTTGTGCGAATGTATTGATATCAAGTCTCTTAAAAAAGGAATAAAACTTGCACATCTTACGATAAGAAGAAAAAAAGCAGGGAAATATTAAATGCCAGCGATATTTGAACCAAAAACACTTAATTCTCTATTGAGTATCAAAAAAAAACATCCTGATTCTTTAATTTATTCCAGTGGACTCGAAAAGATTTGTCAGTCCAGAGAGAAAATTGTTTCATTTGATAAAGATATAATCTATATAGAAAGAATTGAAGAATTGCAAAGAATGAACCGTTCAGAAAGATACATTGAAATAGGATCAGCAACCAGAATCAACAATATCATCGATAAAGGGAAAAATATTATTCCCTCAATATTGCTCCAGGCAATGAAAAATATTACCCCTCCCAATTTCAAGAACATATTAACTATTGGAGGGATAGTTTATTCAAAAAAAGAAAGAAGCAGCATTTTTTCTGTACTTTCAATACTTGATGCAAAACTTGAAATAAGATCAAGCAGTTCTACAAAATGGATAAGCATCGATCATCTTTTTAATGATAATGAAATTAATCTTGAGCCAGATGAAGTCATTACTAAAATAAAATTATACCTTGGAGATTATGATATAAATATGTACAGGGAAATTTATAATGGTTATTCAAATGAAGGCCCTATCACTTTTTCAGCCCTTGTATCGCTTGCAAAAAATAATATAAATTTTATAAAATTCATATTTAGTACTTCCAATACTTTTGTTATTAGAAATAAAGAAATAGAATCTAATTTGGAAGGTCAGAGTATCCCAATAGATGATAAATTTACAGCAACAATAATTTCACAGTTCTCAGAATATCTTGATAAAAAATATGATATTATTAAAAATAATAGAAAAAATATAATAATAAATACTCTTAACTGGTTTATTAAAGAATTAGATTTTTATTGTTAATAATTATTTTACAAACAGCAATGATATTTCAGGGACAAATGTTATAACTATTACAGCAACAAGCATAATCAAAAAGAAAGGAATTATTGATGAATATATTTTTTCCAGAGGCTGTTCAAACCTATAACTTGCCAAAAATATATTAAGCCCTACCGGCGGTGTCAGATATCCTAGTTCCAGATTTGCAAGAAATATTATTCCAAGATGCACAGGGTTTATATTATATACTTCGCCTAACGGAACAATAAGAGGCACAATAACAAGAATCGCAGAAAAAATATCCATAAAACAGCCTGCAATGAGGAGTATAATATTTAGCAAAATCAAAAAAACAATTTTTGATGTTATTCTTGCAGATATCCATTCGCTAAGGCGTTGAGGTATCATTTCATCGATCATATAAAAAGAGAATGCTTTAGACATTCCAAGTATGATCAATATACCGCCTATTACAGGAGCGCTCTTTTTTACAACTGCAATAAGCCCTTTTAAATCTATCTCTTTATGTATAAAAACTTCTACAATAAGAATATAAATTACAGCAATTGCTCCTGTTTCAATAATTGTAGCACGTCCAGAAAAATAACTTATTATAATAATAAATGGGAGAAGAAGCTCCCAAAAACATTTTTTTATCCCTTTAAATATCTTTAATAAATTAAATTTTTCACACGGTA
>WRCW01000024.1 GCA_009783755.1 Spirochaetaceae bacterium | reverse complement strand
TGCCATTAAAGCACTTGATGAATTTGGTGTAAGAGTGAAAGTGCTTACTGGCGATAGTGATGCAGTAACAATAACTGTTTGTAAAAACGTAGGTATAGATAAAAAACACATACTGTTGGGATCGCAAATTGAGGAAATGAACGATGAAATTCTTGCAAAAAAAGTAGAAGAAACTGACATCTTTGCAAAACTATCACCTAAACAAAAGGCCAGAATCGTAACAGCTTTACGAAACAATGGAAATACAGTCGGCTTTATGGGTGATGGTATTAATGATGCCATTGCTATGAAAGCAGCAGATGTCGGCATATCCGTAGATACTGCCGTTGACATAGCTAAAGAATCAGCTAACATAATTCTTCTTGAAAAAGACTTAATGGTACTTAAGGAAGGTGTAATTGAAGGAAGAAAGACATATGCCAACACAATCAAATACATAAAAATGACAGCAAGCTCAAATTTTGGTAATATGTTTTCGGTCCTTGCAGCTTCTGCCTTTCTTCCATTCCTTCCCATGCTGCCCATTCAAATACTTGTACTCAACCTGATATACGATATTTCCTGTATCGCAATACCATGGGATAATGTGGATTTGGACTTTCTTCGTAAACCTAGAAAATGGGATGCAACCAGTATCAGCCGCTTTATGTTATGGATTGGACCTACAAGTTCAATATTTGACATAACAACATACTTGTTAATGTTCTTCTATATATGTCCGCTATTTGCAGGAGGTCATTGGGAGACATTGAACCTTAAAGGACAGATGTTTTTTATTATGCTCTTTCATACAGGCTGGTTTGTTGAATCTCTCTGGTCGCAAACATTGGTCATTCACATGATCCGTACACCAAGAATACCATTTATTCGCAGCCGTGCCTCTTTACAACTTACTATAATGACAACCCTTGGGATTACTTTTGGTACAATCATTCCATACACATGGCTTGGAGCGCAATTGGACATGGCTCCACTGCCGTTTGCTTACTTCCCCTGGCTGGCTGGCATTATAGTTTCATATATGGCATTGGCAACGTTGATGAAAAAAATATTTGTGTGGAAGTATGGGGAATTGTTATAAAAGAAATAGGTGCTTCTGATGTTGTGTAAAGAGGTGGTATATTCCATCTAATAAATGGTATTTGTTCCAGCGATGATGTAGTACCACCTCCAGGGTTTTAAATATTCCTCATTTACTATTCCACGATTTGTTCATTTTATAAAACCTTTGATCAATCTCTCCGCTTTTATCAAGAGAAACCTGTCTGTTGGAAATTTTAACAGGATAGATATTGATATATTTTAAATTGCTTCCCATAAAACCTGTTTTAAGTATAACTGTCTCTTCTCCATATTCCATTTCATCCATGCCAGGAAAAATAAAATTACCTAAAGAGTAAGCTATCAATGCAGTGCCTTTTACTTCAAGAGGGTGGAGCACATGAGGATGTGTCCCTATTACAAGATCTGCTCCGTATTCAACAAGTTTTCTGTAAAGGGCTACCTGATTTTCAGCAGGCAGGTTTGACCATTCAAACCCGCCATGAATACATACAATATCAATAGTCTCTTCTTTTGATATGCTTTCAAGCATTTTAAAAAAAGCATTCGATGGCCATAATATCCCAGGTTTTTTTTCTCCTGCTTCGGTCTCTTTTCTCCCTGAAAAAACTTTTTCAGGCGGATAATCTGCAAGAGAAAATATATTAATTTTTGTTTTGTTTATTTCAGTTTGCCATGGTGCAATAGCTTCTGTTATATTTTCGCCAGCTCCTGATGTTGCTATATTTGCTTTTTTAAAATTAAGAAGAGTATCGATAAACCCTTCTTCACCATAATCAAAAGAGTGGTTATTTGTAATATAAAGATATTTAAACCCTGCTTCTTTAAGATAGACTAAAACAGAAGGATCAAATTTAAAGTTAAACGATTTTTCAAGCTTTTCACTTTTATTGGTTACAGCTCCTTCAAGATTGCCTATTGCAATATCGCTTTTTTGCAATATTTCCAGAGTATCATTAAAAACTTTTTTTAAACCATTGTCTGAGGAAAGGAGGCGCGAGACACCTCTGCCAGGCATAATATCTCCTGTAAAACTGAGCCATGTAATTTTCTCCTGAATCAGGTTTTCACTTGCAATCTCTTCAAGTGATAAAATAATTCTTTCTATTTTTTCACTTTTTTTACTTCTGTTTTTATAATTAACAAATATTGCTTCTGTTTTTACTTTTAAAGGATAATTATGGTCATCGGGATACAGTCCTTCAATTGCAATGGCTTTTTCTGGCAAAAAGATTTCATCCAAAGGTTTTATTTTGTATTTGTTTTCAATTATATCATTATAAGAAGCGTTTAACGCGCTATCATAGAAAAGTGTATAAGGGGCATATAATTTTTCATCTATAATAAATCTATATTCCATAGTTTGATTTAAATTTCCTGGTTCTGTCTCAGAAGCAGGGAATGAAGGTAAAAAAAATCTATTTTCAGAGACACTGCTTACAAGATAAATTTTTATATCTTTATTATATATTTTATTTATTCCAGGCTCTTTTATTTTGATCGTACTGTTGATTTTATTTAAATTAGAGATAAAGTTATTTTTAACTGCTTGATCAATATTGTTTTCCATTATTATTGCAACAGTAATTTCTTTGCTACAGGAGAAAAATATAATATTTGCCAGTATCAATACTAATAAAATAGATTTTATTTTCACTAGTGCCAGAATACAAAGAAAATTGTTATTTGTCATCCTGATTTTAATAAGCAAAGAAAATAAAATAGGCTGATTTATCTGTAAAAATTAGCTCTATTTTTGCCTGAATTTACTTTTCTATAATAGTCCTATCCATGGGTATTTTGTTTTGTGATTAAAATCACTCTATTAGTTGGTGACTATCAACAATTAATTGTAAACAAAGAAAACTTCTATTGCCAAGATATAGTCATTTTCACTATTATTTTAATATGCATGATTCTAAGCTGCCGCATCCAATTAAAGGTAAAAAAATATACTTTGTCGGAATTAAAGGAACAGGGATGAGTGCGCTGGCAGAACTTTTTCATAAAGCCGGCGCTATTATAAGTGGATCTGATACAGAAGAAATCTTTTACACAGATTCAATACTCAAACAGCTTGGAATTAAATATAAAGAAGGGTTTAATGAATCAAATCTGGATGATAATTATGATCTAGTGATTCATTCTTCAGCATATAGCAAAGAAACAAATCCAGATATTAAAGAAGCTGTGAATCGTAAGCTGCCATTAATGGAATATACGGAAGCACTTGGAGCATATTCTAAAAATATCCCATCCTGCGGAATTGCCGGCGTTCATGGAAAAACAACAACAACTGGAATAACAGGCACGTTACTCAAAGAGATGGATCTTCCAGTATCTGTTCTTGCAGGTTCAGCAATTTCCAATTTTGGAGGGAAATCAACTTTTGTTTCAGGAACAGATTTTTTTATTGCTGAAACATGCGAATATAAAAGACATTTCCTTTCATTTTTTCCGGACATAATGATTATTACCAGTATTGAACCTGATCATCTTGATTATTTTAAAGATTATAACGATATATTTTCTGCATTTCTTTCCTATGCTGAAAAACTTCCTGAAAATGGAATACTTATATATTGCAAAGATGATAAAGGTGCAGATCTGCTGGGAGATGTTATTGCTGAAAAAAGAAAAGATATAAAACTTATTCCATATGGTATTGAAGCAGAAGGATTATTTAAAATAGAAAATATAAAACAATGCAGTGGAATAACCATATTCAATATTGCGGGAATAAAAAAAGAACTATCATTGCAAATACCAGGAGTACACAATGTTTTAAACAGCGCTGCTGCAATAGCTGCAGCAGTTTATATCAATTCTTCGATTACTGGAAATTCTGTTGAAGAAGTTCTTGAAAAAGAATCAACAAACATAGCTGCGGGATTAAAAAATTATAAAGGGAGCAAGAGAAGAAGTGAGTTTCTGGGTACAGTTTCCGGCATTACTTTTATGGATGATTATGCCCATCATCCTACTGCCATAGAGACAACTCTTTCGGGAATTAAATCATTTTTTCCCGGAAAAAGAATTATTCTGGATTTTATGTCTCATACCTATTCAAGAACCAATGCTCTTATGGAAGAGTTTTCCAATTCATTTGGAAATGCAGATATTGTTATTATAAACAAAATATATGCTTCGGCCAGAGAAAAAAGCAATAATTTTGGAGATCTGAATAGAATTTTTTTTAACAAAATAACTGAGAATCATGATAGAGTATTTTATTATCATGAACCGGATGATGCAGAGGATTTTATAAAAAAAGAATTAAAAGAGGGAGATCTTTTTATAACTATGGGAGCAGGTGATAATTGGAAACTTGGAGTAAAGTTATATAATTACTATAAACAATTGGAATCCCGGGAGAAACCAGGGGCAGATCGGAGAATAAAATGAAAAGCATGACTGGCTATGGGCACAGTGAATTTCAAAACGAAAAAATGGATATTGTGCTGGAATTAAAATCATATAATAGCAGATTTTTTGAGCTTAACACTTCTATACCTTCATTTTTATCTCCCCTTGAACCTCAATTGCGGAATTTTATCAATGAAAAAATTGAAAGAGGAAAAGTTGATCTCTATATAAGAATAAAAGAATTGGAAGAAGATGCTATAATAAGTATTGATAAAAATATTGCAACAGCAGGATTGTCTGCTTTAAAGCAACTTGCAGATATTGCCGGAATAAGCGAATCTGTCAACCTTTCGCATCTTTTAAGAGTAGATGGGATAATTAAAAAAGTAAGAAATAAAGATATGGATTATTTCTGGGAAACACTAAAACCAGTTGTTGAAGAGGCTTACAGGCAGTTTGATAGCAGCAGGATAGAAGAAGGAAAAAAGAGTGAAGCTGATATATTAAAGCAAGTAGAAATAATTTCAAATTCCATTAAAATAGTAGATAATTATGCATTGGCAATTGAAGAAGATATTAAAAAGAATCTGAAAGATCGTTTTCAGCAAATGCTTGGAGATGCAATAGATGAGCCAAGAATTTATGCAGAAATAGCAATTATGCTCATGAAGTTTAGCATAAATGAAGAGATTGTAAGAATAAAAGCTCATATTGAAAGTTTTATTAAGGAAATAAAGTCTGAAAACTCACAGATAGGTAAAAAACTTGATTTTATATGCCAGGAAATAAACAGGGAGATAAATACAATTGGTTCCAAAAATTTTAAAGTTGAAGTAAGCCAGGCTGTAATTGATACAAAAGATGCTTTGGAAAAAATAAGAGAACAAATAAGGAATATAGTTTAGTATGAAAATAGCAATTTCAGGAAAAAGCGGATGCGGAAATACAACTACCAGCAAACTTGTTGCCAGCAAGTTAGGAATAGAATTCATAAATTATACATTCAGAAACATGGCAGAAGAAAAAGGCATTAAATTTGAAGATATTGCTGTACTTGCACAAAAAGATGATAGTTATGATGTTTTTCTTGATGAAAAACAGAAACAACTAGCTTCAAAAGGGAATTGTATTGTTGCTTCAAGGCTTGCTATCTGGCTTATCGAAGATGCTGATCTTAAAGTTTTTTTAACAGCACCTGCTGAAATAAGAGCAGGAAGGATACATAAAAGGGAAGGTGGTTCTTTTGAAGATGTTTTGAAAAAGACAATAGCCCGTGATGAAAGAGATAGTGAAAGGTTTAAACGTATTTATAATATTGATAATCATAATTATTCACATGCCGACATTATTATTGATACAATTTTCTACTCATCAGAGATGGTTGCTGAAATAATTGTTGAAAAAGTAAAATCTATGCTTTAAAATAGTATATAATAATTAGATTTCAACTTAGGAGGGTTGTATGATTTCTTTTCTTTTGGGAATTATTGGATTGTTGCTTGGTTTTTTGATTTACAGCAAAATTGCAGAAAGATGTTTTGTTGTTAAACCAGAAGCTCAGACACCAGCATACAGATTAACTGATGGGGTTGACTATGTGCCCATGTCAAAATGGAAATGCCTGCTTCTTCATTTGATTAACATAGCTGGAACCGGTCCTATTTTTGGAGCAATTGCCGGCGCATTATTTGGTCCAGCAGCCTTTGTATGGATCGTGTTTGGTTGTATTTTTGCTGGTTCTGTCCATGATTTTTCAGTTGGTATGCTTTCTTTGAAAAACGATGGTTGTAGCATTGCAACAATAGTCGGCAAATTCCTTGGTAAAAAACCTCTTCAGATCATGAGGGTTTTCTCACTGGTTCTGTTGATTTTCGTAGGTGTTGTATTTACTACTACTCCTGCCATGGTTTTAAAGAATCTATTTGCCCCACAGAGTGTTAAGTTCTACTATATTGTTATTACATGTATTATCGCTTATTACGTTATTGCAACAATGGTACCTATCGACAAGATACTTGGCAGAATATATCCATTTTTGGGTGGCTTCATGGTTTTTATGGCTGTTGGTATGTTCATTTTCCTATTTGCCTCAAAGGATATTTTCAATGTTCCTGAATTCAGCTTTGAAAACTTAAGACCAGATAAAGGGACCAATATTTTAGCTAAGCTGTTCCCCTTCTTGTTTATTACCATTGCCTGCGGTGCTATTTCCGGTTTCCATGCAACCCAGGCTCCAATGACAGCACGCTGCTTAAAAAATGAAAAAGATGCAAGAACAGTATTCTATGGCGCCATGATCCTTGAAGGCGTTATTGCCATGATTTGGGCTGCTGTTACCATGGGAGCTTTTTCAGTAGTTGGTAAGGAAGCTGCAGTTGCTGCACCGGTTATTGTTACCCAATCTGCAGTTAAATATATGGGTACTATTGGTGGTGCAATCGCAGTTATTGGTGTTGCTCTTTTCCCTATAACTTCTGGAGATACAGCTTTCCGCAGTGCAAGATTGATTGTTGCCGAGAGTATAAAACTTGATCAGAAACCTATTAAGAATAGACTTGTAATTTCTGCACCTATTTTTGCAATTGGTATTGCATTGGTACTATTTTCTCTTTCAAGCACAGCGAACTTCAACATCATATGGAGATATTTTGCTTGGTCTAACCAAACATTGGCTACAATTGGATTGTGGGCTGCTGCTGCTTACTTCGCAAAAGCTGGCAGGAATTATTGGGTAGCTCTGGTACCTGCAACTTTTATGACAGTGGTTATTACTTCTTATTTTATGGCTGCAAAAGAGTGCGTAGGGCCGCTTATGACCAAAATGTTGGGCAGTGCTGATGCAACATTAACAGTTGCTATTATCATTGGTATAGTTCTTGCGATAACACTTTTCTCTTTGTTTATCAACTTTATTGCTATTAAACAAAAAGGAACAATACAGGCAAACTAACTGTATCTTAATTTGGCACATAAGATATGCGAGGATTCCTGACAGGTAATTCACTCGCAAAAAAAATGATCGTTTATACCTGCTCCGATGCAAGTTGGAGCAGGTTTTTTTATTTATAATCGTTTTAGTTTTTATTATATAAACATATTTACTTTTTTAGAAAAATATTGTAATATGATTTTCTATAGGAGTCATAGATAGATGTTGATACCTCTTGATAAATTACTAGAGAGAAGCAAAAATATATATGAATTAACTTGCGCTGGAATTAAAAGAGCTTCTCAGATTACAATTACCGGCGAAAAAGAGAGCGGTATAGAAGAAAGTAAGATTGTTCCCATGGCATTAAAACAGATACTAACACAAAAAGTTGAATACAGGCGGGAAGAATAAGCTTCCAATAGCAGGGGGGGATTGTGCTTTCAAAAGGTATTATCCCTGTTATAGTTGTTTTTGGTCCTACAGCAGTAGGAAAAACAGATTTTCTCCTTAATTTAAGCAAAATATCAGAAATCATAAACATAGACTCACTCCAGGTTTATAAACATATGGATATAGGAACTGCAAAACCAGATGCAGAAACCATTTCCAAAGTAAAACATCATTTAATAGATTTTCTTGACCCAAATGAAGAATTTAATACAGGCGATTTTGTACATGAAGCAGACAGACTTTGTGCTGATATTTTTTCAAGAGGCAAAATACCTGTAATCTCCGGCGGGAATGCTTTTTTTCTTATCAATTTTATAAAAGGGCTTCCAACAACTCCAAAAGGCAATTCTATAGTAAGAAAAAAAGTCGAAGAAGAATTAAAAAAAGAAGGGATTGAAAAACTTTCATGTAAACTTGAAAAAATAGATCCTGACTATTTTTCTAAAATCAGTAAAAACGATAGCTATCGAATAACACGGGCTTTGGAAATATATTACTCAACAGGAAAAACAGTCTCTTATTTTAAAATTCCTGAGAAGCCAAGAGAATGTTATGATTTTTTGTTTATAGGTTTTATAAGAGAAAAAGAGGAATTGCACGAAAGAATAAACAAAAGAGTTGATCTGATGTTTGAAAATGGTTTATACGATGAATTTTTAAAACTTAGGAAAATGGGATATGGATCATCCTCACCGGGAATGAGCGGCATAGGCTATAAAGAGTTTTTTGAACTTGATAAAAACGAGCAGGGTAGTGAACAGCTTGATCTTGATGATATCAAAGAACTTGTTAAAAAAAATACAAGACAGTATGCAAAAAGGCAGATAACGTTTTTTAAAAAAATAGATAATGTTATGTGGGAAAATCCTGATAATTCTTCGATTGTACTTCATAAAGTAGGGCAGTTTTTACAGCAGTATGGGCAGGTGCTGTAGAAGTGGTTTATCTCCAATGGATATGAATGGTTTTGTGTTTTCATGATATTTTGCTGCACTAATTAAACATAAAAGGAAAACTGGTATGCTCAAAGAGAAAGTACGGATAATTGTCAAAGGCGAAGATCAAACAGATAGAATATATAAATGGCATGAAAGAAATGGGAAAATCAATATAACTTACTCAAGTGGTAAGGCATATTCATATAATATTGAAAATGTGCAGATTAAGCATTCTGCCCTGTCAAATGACAATGCATTAAAACGTTTTGAGTACCTTAAACGTATAGCACAGACCATAGGATTGGAAGATCCTCGCGTTGGCAATATTTTAGCCAACCGCTATAATAAGATTGACTTTGTAAACGAAGAAAGTATGCTTTCTGCATTTCTAACCGGAAAAGTGCACAGGTCGAAACAATTAAATACAGCAGTTGCTATTTATCCATTTGGCTTTAATATGAGCCAAAAAGCTGCTATTGATAATGCGCTTAACAGTCCACTTACAATTATCGAAGGACCGCCTGGTACGGGAAAGACTCAAACGATTTTAAACATAATAGCTAATGCTGTGATGCGTGATGAGAGCGTTGCTATTGTGTCAAGCAACAACTCTGCGACAGCAAATGTACTGGAAAAGCTGAAAAAAAATCAAGTTGATTTTATAGCAGCAAGCCTTGGAAACTCCACCAATAAAACAAACTTTATAGAATCACAAAAGCCGTTGCCAGATATGACTGCATGGAAACTGTCTGTGGAATTCAAAAACTTAATATATCAATCACTACAAAATCTCTATACTTCACTCAGTATAATGCTTGCAAAAAGAAACGAGCTGTCGCAGATTCGGCAGGAGCTTAATGCAATAGAGCTTGAATATGCTCACTTTTGTAAATATTGCACTTATAGCGATGATCTTTCCTTAAAGTATTTAAAACCAATCACTATTTCTGACGCTGCACTAGGATTATGGCTTATCTGCGAAAAATATGTAGAACGTGGAAAAATGCCTGGATTTATTGGACGGCTTATAAATCGCTTTAAACATGGAGTAATCAACAAAGCTTTCTATTCTGATCAAGATATGATGATTGGCATTTGTCAAAAGCGTTGGTATATGTCTCGAATTTCTGAATTGACATTAAGTGTTTCATTATTGCAAGAGGAACTAAGTAATTTTAATTTTGATGAAAAAATGAATAAATATTCTTTGCAGTCATCACAGCTGTTTTGTGACTATCTGGTTAAAAAGTATGAAAGTAATAAACGGCCACAATTCAACCTTGATGACTTGTGGAAAAACTCCGAGGCATTCATCAAAGAATATCCTGTAATTCTGAGTACTGCTTACTCTCTTCGCAGCAGTCTTTCTTATAAAGTTATGTACGACTATGTTATAATCGACGAATCGTCACAAGTTGATCTTGCGACAGGCGCACTCGTACTATCATGCGCAAAAAGAGCGGTTATTGTTGGAGATTTAAAACAGCTTCCTAATGTAGTTAACCCAGAAGATGCACAGAAAACTGATGCTGTTTTTGAAGAGTTTGATTTGCCAGAAGTTTATAGATACAGGAATCATAGTCTGCTGCTTGCAATTACAGAGTTATTCCCAAATGCACCACGGACGTTGTTACGTGAACATTATCGTTGTCACCCAAAGATAATAGAGTTTTGTAATCAGAAATATTATAATGGACAATTAATCATTTTGACAGAAACTAAATCAAATCGACAGCCTCTTATTATATACAAGACTGAGCCAGGAAATCATGCACGTGATAAAATGAATCAGCGACAAATTGATGTGATAAAGAACGAAATTATAAAGCAAGAGAATCTCACAAATGGAGACACATCCATCGGCATCGTAACTCCATACCGCAACCAAACAAATGCACTTCAAGAAGCTTTCGCTAAAACCAACATACAGGCAGATACAGTAGATAAATTCCAGGGACGTGAAAAAGATGTGATTATCCTTTCGACTGTGGACAATGAAATCTCTGAATTTACTGATGACGCAAATCGTTTGAATGTTGCGATTTCACGTGCAATTGATCAGCTTATTGTAGTTGTAAACAGCGGCGATGATATGCGTGATAAAAACATAGGAGATCTTGTGCACTATGTAGGTTACAATAATTTAAAAATCATACATAGTAAAATTTATTCAGTTTTCGATTATTTATATTCAGGATATCGCAAAAAACGAAATGAACTTTTACAAAAACATGGGAGAATATCGGAATACGACAGCGAAAATCTAATGTATGGTTTGATTTGCGAGGTGCTCAATGAAGAACAGTTTTTGAAATTAGACATTGCTACACATGTTCCACTCAAGATGATTCTTCGGGATATGGAAAAACTTGATGCTGTTGAGAAGCAGTATGCACAAAATATCTTAACGCATGTTGATTTTCTTATTTTTGATAAGATTAGAAAAATACCACGGCTTGTCATCGAAGTTGATGGAACAGCATTTCACACTAGGGGAACACAGCAGGAAAAGCGTGATAAGTTGAAAAATGGAATTTTGGATAAGTATGGGTTGCCATATGAACGCTTCAAGACTGATGGCAGCGGAGAACGTGAACGACTTGTTGCTGCTTTGAAAAGGTTATGAGAATTGTTTAGAAAATGAGTTTGTAGTTAGGATATTTTATTCAAAATCTTCGTCAGAGATAAGTTTTCCTTGCCAACTAAATGATTTTCCATTATCTTCAATAGTAGCAATAATCATTATACCATTATCTGAATACTTATTATCAGTACAGAATATCAAATAGATTTCCCCATCCACAATATCCCATTCATTAAGCGCTTTCCAGCATAACCATAAATTATTTTTTGTTAATTTATCAATATCTCTGCCAATTGATAGGAATTTATTTTCTATAAATTCCATATATTCATTATCAGGATTTTTATCAATATATATTGCTACTGCATAGCCACTGTAATTACTTTTGTAATCACTATCAGATATTGATGAATAATACTTTAAATCAAAATTTTGCGCATAAAGTAAACTATTTATTGAAATAAAAGAGAGAATAATAAAAATATTAATTTTCATATTTATACTTACTCCTTTAAATAAATAAGGAATCTATAACTATAAAAACGAAAAGTTTATCTCAAATTTTTCAGTTTCTTATTTATTATTTTATGCTTATGAATAAAAATTGTCAATTAAGAAGCAATTTAGAGTTTATTATATACTTATAATTTAACGATTGTCCCTCTAAAATACTGTCAATCAACAATATGGCAGTAATAAAATTAATCTATTATAAACTTTACTTATAGAATGCTATTTAGCTAAATAATTTCATGTCTTCCCTATAAATATATCCGTTATGCGAAATAAATGTGACTATTGTTTCGGAATCAGAAAAATAATTGACATATATAAAAAAAGGTATAGTATGTTATTATGATCGACATAGAACACTATAAAAAATTGTTTTTCAATGAAGAAACCGGAAAAGAAAGGTATGTATTAATCTAAAAAGAAGCAGAAAATATTTATAAAGCGAATTCTATTGAAAAAAGCTGGGAAATTGCATTAGATTGTTATAATTGTGAATTATATTATATCCAGGCATTTGGTGTATTTATTATGGGTCTTATTGCGCATAAATATAAAGAGGCATATAATTATCTTAAAAATAATGTAAATAAAAATACTTTATGGCAAGTTCAGGAATTTCTGGCAATGGCATTTGATAATTATTGTAAAAATAATGGATATGAAAAATCATTAAAAATAATTGATGAATGGCTGAATAATAAAAATGAAAATAACCGGAGAGCTGTTACCGAAGGATTAAGAATTTGGACCAAAAGACCTTATTTTGAAGATAATCCGGAAGAGGCAATTAAAATTTTATCAAAACATAAAACTGATGAAAGTAAATATGTAAGAAAATCTGTTGGAAATGCATTAAAAGATATAAGCAAAACATATCCTGAATTAATAAAAAAAGAATTGAAAAAATGGAAATTAGAAATAAAAGAAGTAAAACAAGTACATAAATTGGCAAGCAAGTTTATTGAATAATAATAAAGAGAAAAAAATATGATTAAATATTTAAATCAATCAATTTTATGGATAATCTTGGCAATTGTTATATTATTATGCTTTTTATATGCTTGTTCAGGCAAATATATAAACAAGCGTTCTAATAATAAAAATAAACCAACTTATCAAATAATCACAGCAGCAGAAGCATATCAAATGATGCAAAAATTAAATAAATTTGTTCTATTGGATGTACGAACTAATGAGGAATTTCTCGAAAAGCACATTGATGGAGCAATTCTTATTCCAAGTCATGAAATTGAAAATCGTGTAGAAATTGAAATACCAGATAAAAATACTGTAATACTTATTTACTGCAGAAGTGGGGCCAGGGCTTCAAGTGCAGCAAAAATTCTGGTGGGAAAAGGCTATATGCAAGTATTTAATTTTGGAGGAATTATAAACTGGCCCTATGCGACGGTCAGTGGAAAATAAAACAGGTGAAAAAAACTTGTATTTTTATATTCTCTGGTACGGGAATGACAAAATATGTTATTGACAAAATTAAGCGTGAGCTTGAAATTCACCAGGTATCTGCTGATATTTACTATATTGAAAATGTTCAAATAGAAACTGTCCCTTTTGATAACTATGATTCCATGGGTATAGCATATCCAATACACTCTTTTAATGCGCCTAAAATTGTAATTGATTTTGCAAAAAAGCTGCCAAAAATAAATTCTATGAATACTTTTATAATCAGTATAGCTGGAGATATATCCTTATTCAATTTATCTTCTTCAAGATTGCTTATTAAAATATTATCTAAAAAAGGATTTAATGTTTTTTATGACAAACAATTTATAATGCCTTCAAATTTTATTGTTAAAGATGATGAAGCCAAGGTTAAAAGCAAACTTATTAAAATATCTGAGGAAATTCCTAAAACAATACATGACATAATAAATCTTGTTTTTTATAAACAGAAAAATAGTTGTATTTCAAATATTATGACTTTTATTGGCAGAATAGAATGGATCGGCTTACTGATTAGTAACAAGTTTTTTTATGCAAGCAAAGAGTGCATTAGTTGCGCTATATGTGTTGATAATTGTCCTAACAATAACATATCTATAGGCAAAAACCATGCATATTTCCATAGACAATGTGGACTATGTATGAGATGTTTGTATTTGTGCCCAAGACATTGCATTAAAACCTATCGGCTATATAAATTTATCAGCTTTGATAAATGGTATGAAAATGATGAACTGTCAGTTATGAAAATAAAATAACTATGCAGAATAATTTTGGAGGATTCACTGTGAATAATATCATATTTTATTTTACCGGAACTGGAAATTGTTTAAAAGTTGCAAAGGATATAGCAAAAGAATTTGGAAATAGTGAAATTGTTTCAATGGGAAAACCCGGGAAATATAACCTTACAAAACAATATGATACTATTGGTTTTGTTTATCCAACATATTGCTGGGGGCTGCCCAAAAAAGTTATTGAATTTGTTACTGATATAAATTTAAACAATAATAAAAATGCTTATTTTTATTCAATTACAACCTGTGGGGGGAGTGCGGGTTATGCTGTATATCAAATATATGAATTGTTACTTAATAACCATAATGTGAAATTAAACTATGGTGAAAAATTAACAATGTTTTCCAACTATATTGTTCTATACAATATGAGTGAGAAAATAGATGAAATTACAAAAAAATCAAATAAAGAACTTGTTCCCATTATTGAGTCAATAAAAAACAGAAAAAATAATAAAATTAATAAATTGACTAAAATACTTTGGATACTTAATAAATTGTTTGTAATAAATGTCTCCAAGGCAGATAAATATTATAAAGTGAATGATAACTGTAATGCCTGTGGTATATGTAAAGAAGTATGTCCGGTAAAAAATATTGAAATGCAAAACAATAAGCCAAAGTTTAATCATAATTGTGAGCAATGTGTTGCGTGTATTCAGTATTGTCCTCAAAAAGCAATAAATTACAAAAATGTAACGCAGAATAGACGGAGATATACAAATCCAGAAATAAGTTATAAAGAACTATCTGAAAAAAATAATGAATAAAAGTAACAGCGTTGTTGTATAGTAAACGATATTATAAGGTTTTACTGAAAATGTGTTTAAAATATAGGATTATTTTTAAACATAAAAACAAATTAGGAAATAGATTTCTAGAATAGCGCAGGACCAGAAGAGTATGGTATTGATAGAAACACAAGGAAAGACAAAACGTTATGTGGTGCAGGAGCACTATGAAACGCAAAGACAGACCCAATGTTTCGCGACACAGGAGCACTACTAGCACATGAACAGGCCTTGCGTTTCGTGGCACAGCAGCACCATGAAACGTGAAGTGTGTTCTAACGTTTTAAAGTTTATAAAGCGGTTTGATAACCCAGGCGCAGCCTGTGCTCAAAAGCGATGAGCTCATCTTTGAGTTCCTTAGGCAGCCGGTCGCCGAAAGTCATGAGAAATTCCTGCCGCGATGGAATGCCCTCTCTCCATTCCGCGCTCTCAGCATTCAGCAGCCCTCTTAAATCGCAGAAGTTAAACCTCTTCCCGGGATTTATAAAATAATCAATGCCTGAAATATTTATGTCGTCAAAATGGGGTATGTACCCGATAACGCTTTCCCACGCGGCGACCTCGCCTTTGCAGCGTCTGACGATCCAATCAAGTACCCGGAAGTTTTCTGAAAATCCTGGCCATATATAGTTGCCATCACGGTCAGTGCGGAACCAGTTTACATTGAATATCTTTGGTGGGCTAGATAACTTTTTGCCCATATCCAGCCAGTGCTGCAGGTAGTTACCCATATGATATCCGCAAAACGGCAGCATCGCAAACGGGTCGCGCCTCGCGATCCCTTTGGTTCCAACATGTGCTGAAGTTGTTTCAGAATGTGTTATCATCGCGATAAAAATGCCGTGTTGCCAGTCCCATGACTGATATACGAGTGGCGCCATCTTAGCCCGGCGTCCGCCTATAACGATCGCCGAGATCGGAACACCCTTTGGATCCTCCCAGTTTGACGCTATTGAGGGACAGCCTCGCGCTGGCGCCGTAAAGCGGGAGTTGGGATGTGCTCCCTTTTCCCCTGAATCAGGATCCCATGGTTCACCTTTCCAGTCTAGCGCTCCCTTGGGCGGAGGGTCGTCGTGCCCTTCCCACCAGACAGTGTTGTCGTTTCTGAGTACTACGTTTGTGAATATCGTGTCACGCTGTATTGAGGCCATAGCATTGGGGTTTGACTTTGAGTTTGTTCCGGGAGCTACCCCGAAGAATCCCTTTTCTGGATTTACTGCCCAGAGACGACCATCCTCTCCAACCCGCATCCATGCAATATCATCGCCCAGCGTCCAAACCTTGTACCCTTCTTTCCTAAAACCTTGCGGTGGCACAAGCATTGCGAGGTTTGTCTTCCCGCATGCAGAGGGGAATGCTGCGGCGATATAAGTGATTTCGCCTTTAGGGTTTTCGACGCCGAGGATAAGCATATGCTCGGCGAGCCACCCTTCATTTCTGGCTTGATACGAAGCAAGGCGCAAAGCAAAGCACTTTTTACCTAAAAGCACATTGCCTCCATAACCAGAGTTTATGCTCCAGATAGCATTATCCTCGGGAAAATGCAATATATAGCGCTTCGAAGGATCCAGTTTACACTTGGAGTGCATTCCACGCACAAAATCATTGGAATCCCCAAGCATATCGAGAGCGGGCTTACCAATGCGAGTCATGATATCCATGTTGAGAACAACATAAATAGAGTCGGTAAGCTCGATCCCGACTTTGGAAAACCTGGAGCCAATCGGACCCATGGAGAATGGAATGACGTACATTGTGCGACCGTTCATGGAGTTTTCTAGAATATCGGTCGCAAGCGCATAAGCTTTTTCCGGCGACATCCAATTATTTGTAGGTCCGGCGTCCGCCTCATTTTTACAACAAATAAAAGTCCTTTCTTCGACCCTGGCTACATCGTCGATCGCGCTGCGGTGATAATAGCAACCCGGCAGTTTATCCTGATCCAGCTTAATAAGCTCCCCGGACGCAAGGGCCTCTGCTCTCAGCTCATCGAGCTGTTCTTTTCCGCCATTTATCCATACAACTTCATCAGGACGGGCCAATGCTTTCATACTGTCGACGAATTCCAAAACTTTCTTGTTACCGGTCATTAACACAAAGCCTCCTTAAAACTGGGTAGATGGCGCTTGTCTCACAGACGGAGCCTGTCTCAAAAAATCCAAAAATGTATTAATCTTTTTTGGAGGATCTTTTTGAGTATTTTGTCTCCTGTGTACTGCATAGAAAAAAAAGCGCTTGTTATAAGTATTACTATTGTAACAATAATCTGCCAAAACATTATTCCTCTTAATTATTAATAATATCAAATTTACTTTTCCCCAAAAACAATTGCTGAGTAAACAAAAAGCTCTGTATCAGGAGCTTTCCAGCTATTTTTATCCATTCCTGCTTTAAAGCACACATTTTCTAAAAGTTCGTTGACATCCCATTTTTGTTCAACCGCAACTTGAGGAAGAAATGTTCCTGACCGAAAACCCCTTTTTATTAAAATACCATGTTCACCTATTTTTATTTCATCTATTGATTTTATTTTTACTAATGGTGATAAAACAGATATCTCAATATCAATTTCTTCAAGTTCTTTTTTGGACAAAGGCATAAATCTGGGATCTTCAAATGCGCTCGCAATAGCCATATCCCTGATTGTGTTATATAACGGTTTTACTCCAATTAGATTTCCAATACAACCTCTAAGCTGCCCATGTTTATGCAGTGTTACAAAAGCGCCGCATTTTGTCTCAAGTGTTTTTGTAGTATGACCATATACAGCTTTTCTCTCTGCAAGTTTTGAAGCTATTGTTTCCCTTGCGCTTTCCAATAGTATTTTTTTCTCTTCATCTGTAATTATAAATTCCATTTTATTACCCTTTTTCTCCTTTTGCGGATACATATAATCAGTTATTTACCAAGAAATTTTTTCAATATTTTATCATCCAATGATATTGAAAGATTTTTTTCCTGAGTAGGAAGCACTGTCCCTTTTTTGCTATCTTTTGCCCTTCTTAAATACTTGACCTGAGTATAATATACTTCGCCTTTGCCGGAATTCTTTCCCTTGCTGAAAAAAACAGCCAAGTTGCCTGCATCGATAAGGGTCTCAAGAGGGATCGATTTTCCTCTAAAAGCTTTTATAAAAACATATCCTCCGGGATAATCTCTTGCATGAAGCCAGTAATCATTTCCATTAGTATGCTTTCTAAGCAGTTCATCATTTTCAGATGCAGTTCTTCCAACCATAATTTTAAATTTGCCTGAAAAAAACAGCAATCCGGGTGCAGATTCTTTTTCTTTTGAATCTTTTTTAAGTTCATTTTCATCAAGAAATTTTATTAATTCAGAAATATCTTCTATTGTACTAACTGATTCCAATAAATTTTCCAAATAATTTATTCTGGTTAAGATGTTCTCTTTTTCCTCTAAAAGATTTGATTCTGTTCCCTTTTTCTTTTTATATTTTTTAAAATAATTTTCTGCATTTTGTTCAGGAGAGAGATTTGTATCAAGTTCTATTGATACAATATTATTGTTTTCAAAGTAGTTTTCTGTTTCAAACCATTTATCACCTTGTTTTATGAGATAAACGCTTCCAAGTATAAGCTGTCCATATTGTTTAAAGCTTTCATAGTTACCAGATTCTTTTATTTCATCAAGAACTCTGTTTCTTGATGATTTTAGCAATGATAATTTCTTTATAATTTTTGCATCTATTTTTTCTTTTAGATTTATTCTTTCTTCATCTTCTTCCTGATGCTGATATAGATTATCAATGAAAGTATTAAATGGTTTTTCATCATTACTGTTTTTTGAAAAAGTTCTTATCTGATATTTATTATCATCAGTTATACCGGAGGTGATGTCCTGAATAATAAATTTCTCTCCAGAGATTTCATTTTTTCCTGGCTTTCTGTAAAAAGATTCCAGTATAACCATATCATTATCTGTTACAATGATATTTGCATTGCCACCCCAAAGCCTTATCCATAAAA
The DNA here is from genome assembly GCA_009783755.1 of Spirochaetaceae bacterium. Taxonomy (GTDB): domain Bacteria; phylum Spirochaetota; class Spirochaetia; order CADAEX01; family CADAEX01; genus WQTU01. The sequence continues at coordinate 408 of WRCW01000024.1, read as the reverse complement.
ATGACAATACATTATTATGATCTACAGTTATTTTAATGATCCGGTCTTTTCCGGGCTGTGATATCTCTGTAATGTAACTGCCTATGATTCTGGCTTTTAAAAATTGTTCAAACCGCTGTTGTTTCTTGTGTTTGCCATAGAGTTTTGAAGTTATGTTCAACCTTGTTTTACCCTGCTTTAGGGAAATGAGAAGATTATACATTATTCCGGCTTTGTAAATTGTCATGACAAGAGATGAAAAATCAGGCTGGATAATTTTTTGAATTTGAAAACCTTCAATATCAAGTTCAGATAAGATAAGGTCTATTTCTTTGGTATTAAGCGACATTAAACTTGTTAATCCTCATCTATTGCATTTATAAAAATATCTGCATCTTTTTTATCTATAAAAACAAAATAAACCATTTC